>CAJKNS010000223.1 GCA_905201305.1 uncultured Eubacteriales bacterium | reverse complement strand
CACCACAGATATTGCGGTGCTGAGCCTGAATAATGTGGTGCGCTCTACCTCCATCGACGCCGCAGGAGATGCCTTTGACAGCGCTATCATCCAGTATATCCGAGAGCGCTATCAGGTACTGGTGGGCAACCAGACTGCTGAGGAGATCAAAATGGCGATTGGCTGCGTCAATCCCAGACCTGAGGCGCTGGTGATGACCGTAAAGGGCAGAAACCTGTCTTCCGGTTTGCCCCAGGAGGTGGATGTTACCTCGGTGGACGTAATGCACGCCCTGACCACGCCCTGCCGGGATATTCTCTATGCGGTGCGTACCATTTTGGAGAAAACCGATCCGGAGCTGGTGGCGGATATTTCGAAAAACGGCATTACCCTCACTGGCGGCGGCAGCCTTCTCTACGGCTTCGATCAGCTTGTCTACCGTTCCACCGGAATTGCCTGCCATGTTGCAGACGATGCGATTCTCTGTGTGGCGCTGGGCTGCGGCAAGGCGCTGAAATGGATTGACGAGATGCAGGAGGGCACCGTCAACTTTGCACGCCATAAGCTGATGGCAGAATAATGGGCAACAACAGAACAAACGGTCCCGCTGTACTCGAAATGAGTGCAGCGGGACTTTTACATTGTGCCTTTTTGGTTGGTTTGTGCTGGTTCCATTGACAGATGAGGCACATATCGGTACAATTTACTAAAGCAATGTAATATTCACGTAAAATAAATGTAAATGGAGGGCGAATCATGTACTATTCTCATCTTCTTTCTCCGGTGACCATTGGAAACGTGACGCTAAAGAATCGTATTTCCGCTCCGGATGCTTCGCTGCATCTGCTCCAGGGACCTGAGACGTTTCCAGCAGACGGCTATCGTGCCTGGGTGATTCAGATGGCAAAAAGCTGCGCCTATATGGTCATGTCCCCCTGGTCCAATCCCACCCAGCGAACCATTGGCATGGCAGACAGCGTGAGAATGCAGAATTTTGACATGGACGATCCCAGCGTCAGCAACTATTTTTCCAAAATGTGCGATGATCTCCATTTTTACGGCTCCAAAATTCTAATCAGCACCATTCCGTTCCGGCTGCCCTGGCCTGCGGGCTATAATCTGGACGGACAGGGCGGCATGTTCCTGCCGGGTCAGCCGGTAGAGCCCAAGAAAGCCCTGCCTGCGGAGAGGATGGGCGAGTTGGTGGAGAATTATGTTCGATATGTGGCGAACTATAAGACCTTTGGCTACGACGGCGTATCTTTGAACATCTCCATGCTCATTGGAAAAAACCGCAACCGCCGGACGGACCAGTACGGCTGCGATACGCCGGAAAATGCCGCCAGACTGCCGAAGCTGCTGTTTACTGCCATTAAAGAGCTGCTGGGCAGAGATTTTATCACCGAAGCCTATGTCTACGGCGAGATGGACCATATTTACACCAAGGAGTTTATGGCAGCGGTGGTGAAGGAGTTGGAGGACGTGGTGGATATTGTGTCCATTAAGGAAAAGGACGCTGCTGCCAACCATCCCACCGGCTTCCAGTTTACCAAGGGACAGCACCCCTGCTTTGTCTATGCCAAGGCAATCCGGGATACCGGCGCCAGGGTACTCGTTGGGGTCAACGGCGGCTTCCAGGATCCGCAGGAGCTGGACAAGTATATTGCTGCCGGCGACTGTGACCTCATTGCTATGGCGCGGGGACTGTTTGCCGATGAGGACTATATGGAGAAATGTCTCACCGGACGGGGAGAGGATATTGTCCCCTGCATCTGGTGCAACAAATGTCACGGCACCATGACGCCGCCGTGGATTTCCTTCTGCTCCGTGAACCCCAGACTGGGCATAGATCCCATGCTGCTGAAAACCCTGCCCGCCGGCGGAACAAAGAAAAAGGTTGCCATTGTGGGCGGCGGTCCCATTGGCATGCGGGCTGCGATTATGGCAGCGGAGCAGGGGCATCAGGTGACGCTGTTTGAGAAGACCGACTACCTGGGCGGACAGCTGCGGCACAGCGATTATGTGAGCTTTAAGTGGCCCCTGAGAGATTATAAGGACTATCTGGTCCGGCAGCTCGGCAAGCACGGCGTTACCGTCCGGATGAACACTCTGGCAACGCCGGAGCTGCTGCGGCAGGAGGGCTTTGAAGCAGTGATTGCTGCCACGGGTGCGGTGCCCAATGTTCCCAGGTTTGCGCAGGATGAAACGGGCACATTGAAGGCGGGACTGAAAACCTGTCTTGACGTATTTGGGCATGAGGATGAGCTGGGCAAACGAGTGATTATTGTGGGCGGCAGCGAAACCGGTGTGGAAACTGGCATGCACCTGTGCGAAAAGGGACACGAGGTAACGGTGCTGACCCGCCAGAATGAGATTGCCCATGATGCCTCCCATCTCCATGCCATTACCATGGCGATTATCACCTATGATCCCAAGGACTATCACGAGATTATCAAATGCGCCTGGGAGAAGTATCCGGAGTTCCATTCCATCGTCAACGCCAACACCACAGAGGTGACGGAGAAGACCGTAAGCTATACCGATGAAAACGGGATCAGCCATACTCTGGAGGCGGATTCGGTGGTTATCTGCGGCGGCATGAAGGCGCAGCGGGATGCAGCACTCCAGTTCTATGGCGCGGCGTCCAGATTCTTCATGACCGGCGATTGCGAAAAGGTGGCAAACCTCCAGGTGGGCAACCGCTCGGCAATGGGCAAAGTGGCGCAGCTGTAACACATAAAAGTTCACAACTTGTCCGGAAAAGTTGTAAAAAATCTTTGATTTCCCCACAGAATCTATACAATCCCATGGTACTTTTTACATAGACTTTACAGAGGGGGGGCGTTCCTGTGAGCCAGAATATTATCTCATCCTTTCAGCGGTACGAAGTGAAGTTTTTCCTGACGCCTCAGCAGCGGGAACACCTCATGCCGGAGCTGGAGGAGCATTTTAAAATTGATCAGTACGGGCTACATACCATCAGCAACATCTACTATGACACCGATAACTATGCCATCACCAGGGATTCCATCGACAGACCCGTTTATAAGGAAAAGCTGCGGGTGCGCGCCTATGGAGTGCCAAAGCCGGAAACCGGACAGGTGTTTGTAGAGCTGAAAAAGAAATATGACCATGTGGTCTATAAGCGCCGGATTGCGGTTCCCATCGGAGAAGCCAATCGCTTTTTGCAGGGAGGACCGGACCCCAATGGGGCAGACCCGCAGATCACCCATGAGATCCGCTATTTTATGCAGCGCACGAAGCCGGAGCCCAAGGTGTATCTCAGCTATCAGCGGATTGCCATGGTGGGACGGGAGAATCCGGACCTGCGTATTACCATGGATCAGGAGCTGCTATGGCGGAGCTATGATCTGGATCTGTGTCTGGGCTCCTATGGACAAAGAATTTTGCCGGAGGAGATGACCCTGATGGAAATCAAGGTGCCCGGCACCATGCCCCTGTGGCTGGCGCAGACCCTGAGCCGCCACCAAATCTACCGAAGCTCCTTCTCGAAAATCGGCACCTGCTATACCCGGTTTATTCTGCCGGACATATTTGATAATAAGGTTGTGACCACCCATGTTTAATTCCCTGCTGGCTGGCGGCTTGACCGCCCAGAGCTTTCTCATTTGTACTGCCGTATCCCTGGTGCTGGGGCTGCTGACTGCCCTGTGCTTTTCCTTTCGCGCAAGCTTTTCCAAAAGCTTTTGCCTGACGCTTGCTATTTTGCCTGCCATCGTTCAGGTGATTATTATGATGGTTTCCGGCAGTATTGGCGCAGGCGTTGCGGTGGCTGGCACCTTTTCTCTGGTACGGTTCCGGTCAGAACCGGGCACGGCACGGCAGATTGCGGCGCTGTTCCTGGCAGTGGCGCTGGGCATTGCGCTGGGCATGGGCTACGCGGTACTGGCAGGGGTGTTTTTCCTGATTGTCACACTGTTCTTCCTGCTGCTGACCCTGGTGGGCTTTGGCGGTGGCCGCGACACCCAGCGGGATCTGAGGATTACCATCCCCGAGAGTATGGACTATGAGGGGGTGTTTGACGATCTGTTCGCCGAGTATACCACCTCTCACAGCCTGGAGCGGGTGCGGACCACCAATATGGGCACTCTCTATGAAATCCGCTATACCATCGTTCTGAAGGACGAAAAGCAGCTCAAAGCGATTATGGATGAGCTGCGAACCCGCAACGGCAATCTCACCATTGTCTGCGGACGGGTCAGCACCGAAAGCGCACTGTAACAGCATATCGTTTTCCCCGCCTGCAACCTTCGCAGGCGGGGTGTTCACTTTG
>CAJKNS010000222.1 GCA_905201305.1 uncultured Eubacteriales bacterium | reverse complement strand
GCCTTTTTCCACCGCAAAATCTCCAGCTGAATGTTCTTGCCGAATTATGCGGTATCATCTTTTATTATACCACACGTGTGCAAGTATCTGCGAAACTTTTGAAGTTGTTTTCGATTTGTTCACAAAAATCGGAAAAATAGAACAATCTGCCGTAAAAACCCGGGGAATTTACAGCAGATTGGTGAGATTCAGTTGGTGGCAACAGGACTGTCGTGGCGCTTTTGGTAGAGAAACATGAAGATGCCCGTGCCGCAGATGATGATATAGCCCAGGAGACTGTAGGCGTCCGGCAGCTGACCGAAAATCGCCCAGCCTAGCAGCGCCGCAAACACCACCTGGGTATAATCATACACGGAGATTTCCTTGGCGGGAGCAAACCGGTAGGCGCTGGTAATGGCAAACTGACCGGTGCAGCCAAAGGTGCCCGCAGCCAGCAGGCAAATCAGCTGAAAAACCGTCATGGGCGCATGCACCGCAATGAAATAAGGCAAACACACCAGACAGGAGAATGTGGAGAATACAAACACAATCAGACTGGAGTGGACGCCCTTTTTGCTCATCAGCCGTACAAAGGAATAGGCGACACCGGCACCGAACCCACCCAGCAGTCCAATCAGCGACGGAACCAGCGCCATGTTGGAGGGGTTGGGCTTGATAATCAGCAGACAGCCCAGGAATGCCGCCACGACACTGAAGCCCTGTACCAGATTCAGCTTTTCACTGAGCAGAAAGTAGGAAATCAAAATCGCAAAGAACGGGGACATTTTATTGAGCATGGAGGCGTCGGAGAGATTCAGATGGTCTACAGCGTAGAAATTACACAGCAGCCCCACCGTGCCGAAGAATGCCCGGGCAAACAGATAGACCCAATGTCCCTTCTTCGGAGGATGGAAGGACTCGTGACTTTTCAGCATGATTATAAATGAGAAGACGGCAGCCACCACGTTCCGGAAAAATGCCTTTTGCATGGAGGGAACATCGCCGGAAAGCCGGACGAACGTGTTCATCAGGGCAAAGGACAGGGCTGCCATGAGAATGCACAGGGTACCCTTGGCGCGGTTGGACATCAGATCAGATCCTTTTCTCAAATTTCCGTTTTCGCGGCGGCAGAATCCTCTGTGGAGGAAAGTTGGCTCATGGTTTGAGGAGAGCCGTAGCGTCCCAGCTCCAGAATCAGATAGCTGCACAGCAGATTCAGCGCCACCTGGTCGTGCTCATAGGGCAGGTCAAACAGATCGCTGATCCGTCCCAGCCGGTAGAGCAGGGTGTTCCGGTGGATGCACAAAGCGGCGGCGGTACGGTCCTTGTTGTGCATATTAAAGGAAAAGACCCGCATGGTTTCGTCATAGGCGGTGCCGTTTTCCTTGTCATAATCCCGCATCCGGAAGATGGCAGGGTGGATAAACGTCTCCGGCGTGTCCTTTTCCAGCACCGACAGGAAAATGGGCAGGGGCATCAGATCGGAGAAGGTGGTGGACTTGTCCCGGCCTAACTGCAATGCCAGACGCGCGGTAAGCAGTGCCTGACGGTAGTGGGAGCGGGTCTGGGCGGGGTCCTTGAAGCTGTCGGAAAGCCCGCAGACCATGTCGTGGGTGCCGAAGAATTCAAACAGCCGATCCGCCATGGTGGATTTGGACAGCGGCGTACCGGAGCCGTGGGGAGCGGCGCCGCCGTAGAGGGTGACGATATTGTTGTCGTAAATCACGCAGATGACGTTGCGGTAGAGCTGCTGGAGCTCCCGAACGGCGTATTCCGCAAAGGCTCGCTGGGAGGCAAGGGCGCCGATGGTGGTGACGCAGATGGTGTAATCTGGCTGCATGGTGCCGGAGATTGCCTCACATGCCAGTCGCTCCAGATGCACGGGGGTGCTGGGCGCCAGCAGATCCATCAGCTTGGTGGACAGCGCCAGATTCCAGGAGCCCATGGACTTGATGCGGCTGGAGATGCGCAGCCGGATGGCGTCCAGCACCAGACCGATAATTTCAAAGTCCTCGTCCGTGGGGGGATCGCCGTCCCAGAATACGATAATGTGCCCATGAACGGTGTTGTCCTGCACCACCTCTGCAAACAGCAGCGGAGACTTTTCACAGGAGCCGGTGGCAGCATAAAAGGGCTCGTAAAACGCCTTTTTGCCGGATAGAAATTCGTCCAGGGTCCGGAGAATCTGCTCCCGGTTCAGCGCCTTGTTTTTGTATATGGAGTCCCACTGGGGATTGCCGATGGGACCGGATGGATGCATGGATACCACATGAAAGTATTCGTCTACAAACAGTACGGGCTTTTCGAAAATATCGTGGGCAACAGTGACCACGTTGTTGGTGCTTTGGTTGCAGACTGCCTTATAGAGCTTTTCATATACCTCAGTCATGCGGGAGGAAGCCATGACCTCACCTCCAAATGCGGAAATTTGTTATTATTGTAGCGAATTTTTTTCGGGATTGCAATACGGATTGTGCTGCTCTACATTATTTTGTCGGGAACAGGCAGGCTGATTTACAATCGAAAAAAATCATGGTACAATAGCAGTCTGGAGTAAAGATCAGAAAATTGGAAGGCACACTTTTTTCACCTGTCCGGAAAGGAGATTTTTATGGAACATACAGATTTGAGTCGGCTGGATTTGCCGGAGGAACGCACCAAGCTCAACCGTGAGCAGGGGGGATACTCCTTCTATGCCTATCTGTCCAGAATGCGCTACATCTCCCGGTGGGGGCTGATGCGGAATTCCAGCCCGGAGAATATTCAGGAGCATAGCCATATGGTGGCAGTGCTTGCCCATGCATTGGGGCTGATTTCCCGGGATATTTACGGCAACACCCACATTTCCCCCGAAATCTGCGCAACGGTGGCGCTGTTTCACGATGCCACGGAAATTATCACCGGAGATATGCCAACCCCGGTAAAATATTATTCTCCGGAGATTCGTCAGGCGTATCAAAAGGTGGAGGATGTGGCGGTGGAGCAGCTACTTTCCATGCTGCCGCCTGCACTGCGGGACAGCTATGCGCCACTGCTGAAGGACATATCGCCGGAGGTGGAGCGAATCGTAAAGGCGGCGGATAAGCTCTCGGCGCATATCAAGTGCCTGGAGGAGCTGAAGGCCTCCAACCATGAATTCATTCTGGCGGCGCGGCAGACCCGGCAGGCGCTGGACGATATGAACATGCCGGAGCTGCACTACTTTATCGACAACTTCCTCGACAGCTTTACGCTGACGCTGGATGAACTGAAATAGCATACCATTAGGAGGACAACATTATGAAAGCAATCGTAACCGTCACTGGCAAGGACGCCGTGGGCATCATTGCAGGCGTTTGCCAGGAGCTTGCCAGCCTGGGCGTCAACATTCTGGACATCAACCAGACCGTTATGGATGGCTTCTTTGCCATGAACATGCTGGTGGACCTGTCCACAACGGAAAAGTCCTATGAGCTGGTGCGGGATGCGCTGGATCAGCGTGGACTGAGCATGGGGCTTTCCGTCCGCATTCAGCGGGAGGATATCTTTAACGCCATGCACCGGATTTGAGGGGGACGCTATGCTCAGACAGAATGAAATCATGCAGACCCTGGATATGATCGATCATCAGCATCTGGATATCCGGACCATTACCATGGGCATTTCTCTCCGGGACTGCTGCGGTCCCGATCCAAAGCTGACCGCCCAGAAAATCTATGATAAGATTTGCCGCTGCGCCAAGGATCTGGTGCCCACCGGCAAAGCCATTGAGCGGGAGTTCGGCATTCCCATTGTCAACAAGCGCATTTCCGTCACGCCCATTTCCATGGTGGCGGAGAGCTGCGAAACCGAGGACTATGTACCCTTTGCGGTGGCAATGGACAAGGCGGCGGCGGCCTGCGGCGTGAACCTCATCGGCGGCTTCTCTGCGCTGGTGCATAAGGGTATGACCATTGGCGACCAGCGGCTGATTCAGTCCATTCCGCGTGCTCTGGCGGAAACCAATAATGTTTGTTCCTCTGTAAACGTTGCCACCACCCGGGCGGGCATCAACATGGACGCCGTGACCCTGATGGGCAAAATCGTCCGGCAGACTGCCGAGCTTTCCCCCGAGGGCGAGGGCAGAGCGTGCATGAAGCTGGTGATCTTTGCCAATGCGGTGGAGGATAACCCGTTTATGGCGGGTGCATTCCATGGCGTGGGCGAGCCAGAATGCGAGATCAATGTGGGCGTTTCCGGTCCCGGCGTGGTGTACCATGCCCTTCAGGAGGTCAAGGGGCAGCCCTTCGACGTGGTGGCGGAAACCATCAAGAAG
>CAJKNS010000221.1 GCA_905201305.1 uncultured Eubacteriales bacterium | reverse complement strand
TCTGCGCCGGAGGATGACTCCGTTCACTGGTGTCTTGATCTGCGGGAGTTTTTCATTAATCTCCGCAGCGAGATCTTCCATGATTTCTTCGTCAGCATCCATACGCATGGACCATTCTGTGTCGATGTCCGTGTTCTGAAGACCCCAGTTCAGCTGTTCTGCGTAAGACACCCATTTATTTTGATAAAAGTTGCTCACAAGTTTGATTGAAATTATCAACTTTTTCTTACACTTCACCATTTCTTTCGTTTCTCCTCATGCAATTCCAACAAAAAAGCTGCCACAATATAGAGGAATACACACAAAAACGCAGGCCGCACTGGTTTTCATGTTGACATTCCATTTTGCAGAGACTATAATTTATACCACAAGGTTAACTTCTTATGAAATTGGTGATAATTTATGGTCAACAATTGCTTATACTTTGCTTTTGCGACGGTTGCCGACTCGCGTGACGACTACTATCAGCAGCGTGCCGGTCTCTTACAGGAGGAGCTGGAAAGCACTGCATTCGTCGATAAGCTCGGCGCCGTGATCCGCTCCGAGGTCATCCGCACCCCACAGGCCGCAGACGACTTCGGGCGTCAGGCCGCACAGAGCGGCGCGCAGGCAATGATCATCCACATTCCGATCTGGGCAGACCCTGAGCTCAGCCTTTCTCTGGCGCAGAGCTTCGGCGGGCCGGTCCTCCTGCTGGGCAACACGCGCGGCACGACCTCCTCTGTAGTCGGAACGCTCGGCGCGGGCGGCGGCCTGGACCAATGCGGGATCTCGCATAGCCGTGTATTCGGCTCCGGCGAAGCACAGCAGGAGACCGTTCTTCAATTCCTGCGCGCCGCATATGCAAAGAAGGCGCTTGCAGGCAGCACCCGGGTGATTACCGGCACAGCAAAGGACTATGGCACCCCTGCAGAGAACGGTCAATGGGTTCGGCTGTCGTTCCCCGCAGATGGCAGAAGCATCACCATGGACCTCTATCTCCGGGACGAGGACCGCACCATTTCTCCCGGCGACACCCTCACCATGGAGGTCAGTATTGCCGACAGCGCCGCGCGCTATGACCACTATGACGACTCTCAGGGCGTTTTCCTCACCGGCTATGGGAAAACCCGGGCGGAGCTGACTCCCTCCGGCTTTTCTCCGCGCTATCTGCCCCGGTATATCGCCCATGCCCTAAGGCAATCGGTAGCCCGGTGCTTCCCCGCCGACGTTCAGGGCTATGCCGCTGCGCTGACCACCGGTGACCGTACGGGGCTGACCCTCTCCCAGAAGAAATCCCTCCAGCAATCCGGCATCTATCATACCCTCGCCCTGTCCGGGATGCATATGACCGTGCTCGCCGGCATGCTGTGCTTTCTCAAAAAGTCCCGGCATCGCGCCATATTGGGCATTCCCCTGTGCATTGGCTTCACGCTGGTCACCGGATGCAGCCCCTCCATGGTGCGCGCCTGTGTAATGGAATGCTGCCTGCTTTTAGACCGTGCGTTTTCCCGGGAATCGGATTGGGCAACCTCTCTTTCTCTGTCCGGCGTATTGCTCATGGCAGAGAATCCCTGGTGCATTTTAAACTGGGGACTCCAGCTGAGCTTTCTGTCGGTATTGGGCATTCATCTGCTGGCAGACCCGCTGTGCAAACGGATGCATCCGCCCCTCAAGCCGCGCCTTCGGTACCGGCTGACCCAAAGGGTGATGCAGGCTCTGGCGGTTACGCTGTCGGCAGTGGTGTTTACCGTGCCGCTGATGGGGCTGTATTTCGGCATGGTTTCTCTGATCTCGCCAGTGACGAATCTGCTCACCGGCAGCGCGGTATCCCTGTGCTTTGCCCTGAGTTTGCCGGCGGGTCTGATCGGCATATTTCTGCCGGGTGTGGGCAGCGTTTTGGGCAGCATCATTGCCTGGGGCTTCCGGTATGTGATGTGCGTCAGCGATTTAATGGCGCAGGCGCCCTTTGCCTGTCTCTATACCACCACCGCCTATGGCATTGCCGGAACCGTACTGGTCTATTTCATGCTGCTGAGTCTGGTGCTGGGCAAGCCGGGACAAATGCGGAGAATTGCCATGAGCTGCGGCATGCTGGGCTTGAGCCTTTGCCTGCTGCTCCTTTTGACGGATGCCGCAGCGCCGTCCTTTACTGCGCTGGACGTGGGACAGGGACAGAGTCTCCTATTGGAAACCGGCAGCGGCGTAGTGCTGGTGGACTGCGGCGGCAATACGGAAAACACCGGCGATCTGGTTTCGGACTATCTCTCCGCCCGTGGAATTCGCCGGATTCGGCTGCTGCTTCTCACCCATTATGACAAGGACCATGCAGGCGGCGTGCCGGAGCTGCTGGACCGAATCCCGGTGGACGCGATTCTGATGCCCGATGCTCCGGATGAAAACCGTTCCGCCGTTGAAGCAGCCGCAGCGGCTCTGCCGTCTATCCCGTTTCTTCGGATTTGGAGGTCACCCTTGGAGCCGCCCGGCTCCGGATTTACGGTCCGCTCACCGCATCCGCCGCAGGCAACGAAGCGGGACTGAGTCTCTATGCCGCGCTGCCGGATTGCTCGGTGCTGATTACCGGCGATTTAAACGCAGACAGTGAAGCGCAGCTGCTGGGCGCCCATGCCATTCCTCCGGTGGATCTATTGGTGGCTGGACATCACGGCTCAAAATACAGCACTTCTTCGCTTCTTCTGCGGAAAACCATGCCCAAGGCGGTAATCGTCAGCGTGGGAGAAAACAGCTATGGGCATCCTGCGCAGGAGACGCTGGACCGGATTCAATCCGCAGGCGCCAAAGTGCTTCGGACCGATGAATTGGGCACCATCCGCTGCATCGGAACGAAGGATGGGCTTCGGTTCAGCTGCACCGGAGGCTGATCGGAAGAAAGCCCGTTAGCAAATCCCACAGGAACCGCACAAATCGCCACTGTTCACGCTCTCCCGATTTTGTTATAATACTAACATGTTATTTAGGGACAGCACTGTCCCGGAATTGTTAAAAAGAAGGAGAGCAGTATTCATGAGTAGAAAGTACAAGCATATTATGTCCCCCCTGAAGGTGGGAGGCGTGATTCTCAAAAGCCGCCTGCTGTCCGCCAATGCCCTGCCCCATTTCCTCCAGGGTCCGGAGCTCTATCCCTCCGACGCCGTAGTGGACTATCTGGTAGGTCTGGCGAAAAACGGCGCTGCCATCGTCACCGTTGGTGACTGGACAAACCTCAAGCAGCGGGAGGGCTTTGGCGACGGATGTCATTTCCCCATGTGGGACACCCGTGATCCCGCGCTGGAAAATGCCCTGACCCTGATGGTAGACCAGATTCACTTCTACGGCGCCAAGGTTTCCGCCGCAACCCATCTGTCCGCACCCGACGGCTTCGGCGTCTATGACGGCGAGCCTGCCGGCGGCATGCCCGAGCTTTCCCCCGCGGAAATGGAGGAAATGATGGAGGAAATGGAGGAGATGATGGGCGGTCCCATGGGCGGCGACGGCGCTCCCATGCCCTTTGGTCCTCCCGGCGCCCACGATGGTCCCATTAAGGCGATGGGACTCAAGGAAATGGAGGAATACTGCGACGCTCTGGTGAAAAAGCTCCAGTATTATGTGAACTGCGGCTACGACATGTGCTCCATCCACGCCTCCTATGGCGCAACGCTGCTGAGCAAGTTCCTGTCCCCCAAGTACAACAAGCGTACCGACGAGTTTGGCGGTCCCATGGAAAACCGCGCCAAATTCCCCATTATGGTGGCAAAAGCCGTTAAGGACGCCTTCGGTAAGGACTTCCTGGTGGAAATGCAGGTGTCCGGCGAGGAGGACGACGGTCTGACCATTGAGGATATTGTGAAGTTCGCCAAGCTGGCTGAGGGCTATATTGACATTCTCCAGCTCCGTGCAGGCGACGGCGATCTGGCGCATCCCACCGGCTTCAACTCCCAGCCCCACGATCCCCTGACCCTGCAATATGCCGCCGCCATCAAGGCAAGCGGCGCAAAGATCCTCACCGCGCCCATCGGTGGCTTCCAGGATCTTGACGACATGGAATCTTACATTGCCGAGGGCAAGACGGACATGATCGGCATTGGCCGTGCGTTTATCTGCGACAGCCAGTACGGTGAGAAGATTCTTGAGGGCCGGGGCGAGGACGTGGTGCCCTGTGTCCGCTGCAACCGCTGCCATGGTCTGGGCATGCAGGGTCCCTGGAAGTCGGTATGTACCGTCAATCCAGAGGTAGGCATCACCCATAAGCTCTCTTCCCTGATTCCCGCTGCCACCACCCCAAAAAAGGTTGCGGTCATCGGCGGCGGACC
>CAJKNS010000220.1 GCA_905201305.1 uncultured Eubacteriales bacterium | reverse complement strand
CCCTCTACCACAACGCGGGCATCGGTAATCACCAGGCCCGCATTATAGCGGAGATAAATGCGATAGGCGCGCTGGGCATGGACATCACCGCCGGAAAATCCCAGTTCCTCGCCCCAAAAGGAGAACATCGGCAGTCCTCGATGCGCCAAGGGCATGGCGTCCTCCCGCAGCCGCCGGCCAATCAGCGATTGCCTCAGCCGGTTATTATAAGATGTATCCAAGGGTTCCACCTGTTTTCCCCCTTCTATGCAAAGCCCGGGCACAGACAGTCTGCGCCCGGGCAAGCTTATGCTTCTATGAGTCCTTGGTCCAGGCAATGTTCTCTGACAGAGACAGAAAATTGATTTGCATGGTCTCCATACTGGCAGTTTTGGTAACAAAGGCATATTGCCCCGCATCATCGGTATAGCACAGAGTCGCGCCGCCGGTTTCATTGTCCCAAACCTTGAGAGTGCTGCCATCCCCAAAGTCCAGATTGATGCCCGGCGTCGTTTCCGGCAGTTTGCGAATGACTCTGCCTTCGCCGCCCACCAGGATATAGTTGTAGAGCTGATAGACATTTTCGCCCTTCACCCAAACAGGCTGTGCTTCTCCCGCATCGCCGTGAAGGGTATGATGAGAATAGGCATAGGTGACGCTGTTTGACAGCCGCGACACAAAATCCCGATACTGCACGTGATACCGCACTGCCCAGACCAGAACCACTGAGCCAATCAGCATCACCGCTATCGCAACAGGCAGCAGTACACGGAGCAGCAATCCCTTTTTGTCTCTGGGCTTCGTGTCAACCTGTTCGTACATCGGGATTCTCCTTTCACGGATGCATCAGGTGATCTCTCGATACATTGCTACAGCGTCTGCTTTTTTGGTAGATTCGCTGAGGTCCAGCACCTCCACCTTAACGGTCTTCTGCCCAAAGCGAATTTCCAGAATATCGCCGATTTTTACGTCATAGCTGGCTTTTGCGGTTCTGCCGTTGACCGTAACCCGCTCGCCGTCGCAGGCTTCGTTTGCCACGGTACGGCGCTTAATCAGCCGGGATACCTTTAAATACTTGTCCAGTCGCATATGATTTCCTCAGCAGAGCTTGGCGCCAGCAGGAATGGCGTCGTCCAGCATCAGAAGGTTCAGCTTGTCGTCCTTCTCCGCAGACAGCAGCATGCCGCAGGACTCCAGTCCCATCATTTTTCTGGGCGCCAGATTGGTGCATGCCACCAGGGTCTTGCCCACCAGCTCCTCGGGCTGATAATATGCCGCAATGCCGGAGAGAATCTGCCGGGGAGTACCGCTGCCATCGTCCAGGGTAAAGCGCAGGAGCTTCTTGGACTTTTTGACCTTTTCGCACTCCAGCACCTTCACCACAGTCATATCCACCTTTTCAAAGGCCTCAAAATCAATGTTCTCCTTGAAGGTAACGGGCTCGGTTTCGGGCTGTGCAGGCGCTTCCTTTGCAGCCTTGGCAGCCTCGATCTCCTCCAGCTTTTTCTTGGCGTCGATGCGGCTGAACAGGATCTCAGCAGTGCCGACATTGCCGCCAACCGGCATGCCGCCAAACTCGGAAAGGGACTCCACGCCGCCGTTTTCCACATTCAGCTGCTTCAGAATCTTCTCTGCGGTCTGGGGGAGATAAGCCTCCAGCATAATGGCAGCAAACCGGATTGCCTCCAGCAGATTGTAGAGCACGGTGCCCAGACGGTCTGCCTTGGCGGGGTCCTTTGCCAGCACCCAGGGCGTGGTTTCGTCAATATACTTGTTTGCACGGCGCAGCAGCACAAAGATCTCATCGATGGCGTCTGCCACATGGAGCCCGTCCATCTTCTTTTCTACCTTGGCGGGCATTGCCAGCGCAACCGCCTTGAGCTCTTCATCCACCGGCTCAGCAGTGGTGGGCGCCATGATCTTGCCGTCAAAATACTTATGGTCCATGGCAATGGTACGGTTCACCAGATTGCCCAGAATGTTTGCCAAATCGGAGTTGGTGCGCTCGATCATCAGCTCATAGGTAAATACGCCGTCGTTGGCAAAGGGCATTTCATGGAGCATATAATACCGAACCGCATCCACGCCGAACTGCTCCACCAGATCGTCGGCATAAATCACGTTGCCGGTGGACTTGGACATCTTGCCGCTGTTCACCAGCAGCCAGGGATGACCGAACACCTGCTTGGGCAGGGGCTCGCCCAATGCCATCAGGAAGATGGGCCAATAAATGGTGTGGAACCGAATGATGTCCTTGCCGATCAGATGCACATCCGCAGGCCAATACTTTTTATAGTGCTCGTCGGAGTTGCCGTCGGGATCGTAGCCGCAGAAGGTGATATAGTTGGTCAGGGCGTCCAGCCATACATAGACCACATGACCGGGATCAAAGTCCACCGGAATACCCCAGGTAAAGGAGGTCCGGGACACGCACAGATCCTGAAGTCCGGGCTTCAAGAAGTTGTTGATCATCTCGTTCTTCCGGCTCTCGGGCTGGATGAACTCGGGATGCTCGTTGATGTAGTCCATCAGACGGTCTGCGTATTTGCTCATGCGGAAGAAGTAAGCCTCCTCCTCGGCATCCACGCACTCTCTGCCGCAGTCGGGGCATTTGCCGTCTACCAGCTGGCTCTCGGTCCAGAAGGACTCACAGGGGGTACAGTATTTGCCCACATACTTGCCCTTGTAGATGTCGCCCTGCTCATACAGGCGCTTGAAGATCTTCTGCACCTTTGCCACATGCTCGGGATCGGTGGTGCGGATAAACTTGTCATAGGATGTGTTCATCAGGTCCCAAATCCGATGAATTTCACCGGAAATGTTGTCTACATGCTGCTGGGGAGTAATGCCGGCAGCCTCTGCCTTCTGCTGAATCTTCTGACCATGCTCATCGGTGCCGGTCTGAAAATAGACGTCATAACCGGTCATGCGCTTATAACGGGCAATGGCGTCCGCCAGAACGATCTCATAGGTGTTGCCAATGTGGGGCTTGGCAGACGTATAGGCAATGGCAGTGGATATATAATAAGGTTTCTTTTCCACGGAAAATTCCTCCTCTAAAGAAATGCATACTTATTACCTATCATACTCAATAACCCGCCGTAAATCAAGCCTTTTTTCTCCCGTCCCTTATACCAGTCTCAGTCTCGGCAGCGGCTCCCCAAACAGTCCCTTTCGCAGCAGCCGGTGGAGCTCCAGCGCCAGAAACGACACCAGAATCCACAGAAAAAAGTAGCTCATGCACACCTGACCCCAGAGATTATAGGGAAGACCGCTGTAATCCCAAACCCCAAGGTCCAGCACCCGATTGATGATCAGACCGCTGACCAGCTCCACCGCCGTCACCATGCATGCGCCCAGTACCGCCTGCATCACCCCCGGCATCTCCGGCTGCATTTGCGACAGCATTCCAATAAGCAGAAAGCAGCAGCCGCCCACCAGAAACATGCTTCCGTGGCTCCATCTCCGCCACAAAAGCTCCAGCAGCACATAGACCATGCCGCCAATATAAAATAGCACCGCGTTTTTCCACAGCTTCATATCATCACCAGATATAGTATGTGATGGACAGCGGCTTTTTCATACGAAAAAATCGAAAAAAACTTCAATTTTCTCTTGACAACAGAAGGGCTTTTCTATATAATAGGTCTTGCCCTTTTGGGGGCGGCTCTATGGCGGCATAGCTCAGTTGGTAGAGCATTCGGTTCATACCCGGAGTGTCACTGGTTCGAGTCCAGTTGCCGCTACCAACAAGGCGGACTTTTATCCGCCTTTTTCTTTTCTGGTGCTTTTGCATCAGCGCTGGCCCCGTGGTCAAGAGGTTAAGACACGGCCCTTTCACGGCTGTAACACGAGTTCGATTCTCGTCGGGGTCACCAGAAAAAAGCACGCTTCGGCGTGCTTTTTTCCATGATATTTGTCTTTTCGGGTTATACTTTGCAGGAGGGCATCCCCATGTAGGACCGACACGTCTGAATCCATCAACATCTTTCACCCCACAATGGAGGTTTATCTATGACACTACAAGAAGAGATCCAGCGCCGCCGGACCTTTGCCATTATTTCGCACCCGGATGCCGGTAAAACCACCCTCACCGAGAAATTCCTGCTGTACGGAGGTGCCATTGCTCAGGCAGGCGTGGTCAAGGGCAAGAAAAACAGCCGTGCCGCCGTTTCCGACTGGATGGAGATTGAGAAGCAGCGCGGTATTTCCGTTACGTCCTCCGTGCTCCAGTTCAGCTACAACGGCTACTGCATCAATATTCTCGATACCCCCGGTCACCAGGACTTCTCTGAGGACACCTACCGTAC
>CAJKNS010000219.1 GCA_905201305.1 uncultured Eubacteriales bacterium | reverse complement strand
CGTTCAGGTTGTTCTCGAAGAACTTATAGATGGTAAACAGCGTCTCCTGATCCAGGGCATCGATGGAATTCTTCTTAAACACCTCGGACAGGAAAATCTCGCAGAGGGTGGTGGGCAGCTGGTAAATCAGACGGCCCAGACCCAGATTCTCATAGTTGATGATGCTCTTTTCCGTATCAAAGACCTTACCCACCTCGATGGCAGTCTGGGCTTCTTTATAGGAGTCCGCCAGCTCGCGGATATGGCTGGCAATGGTGCCAATGCCGATGACAGTTTTCACAAAGATCTCGGAATTCAGCGTTTCCTCAATGCTCTGAGCCAGCTTGGTCAGCTCCTTGCCGTCACAGTTGGGCTGCACCTGCTTGACCAGGACAATATCCGTTTCGTTGATGGACAGCACATAGTCCTGCTGCTTTTCCACGAACATATTTTGCAGGATATCCATGGCAGCCACGTCTACCTTGCCCACCTGGCGGATCAGGAATACCGCACGGGGTACATCCGTAACGAAGTGGAGCTCCTTGGCGTGGATATAGATGTCGCCGGGAAGGATATTATCCGTAATGATGTTTTTCACAAAGGTCCCGCGGTCATGCTTTTCCTCATAGTTGGTTTTTGCGCCATTGAGGGCGACACATGCCATAATACACAGGCTCTTTGCCAGCTCATCCTCGCCGTCTACGTAGACCGCGTAGTCGAACCGTGCGCTCCAGCTCTGCAGGGCCTTAAAGGTTTTTCCGTCCGTTACCGTAACCAGCTCGTTGGCGGCATTCAGGCGATGGACAGCGTCTTCCCACTTATCACCCAGACCGGAAGGCTCTGTGGCAGCGATCACATTGCCTTCGCCGTCGATCACACCCATGGTGCGGTCGCTGGCATCCTTCATCTGCATGATAACACTCTGAAACATTCTGCTGGACATAGCAGTTTCCTCCTTCTGGGCAGCGCGCATCGGCGCCTCCATGTTTTGTTGTGCTCCTGCGGTAAATAAAGTAATCCTCATATTTACACATTTAACTCATTTACTATAAACGTTTTTTGTGAATAATGCAAGTCCTCCATGACGATTTGCACAGCTTTTTCCCAGAAATCTTGTGAAGGATTGCAGGAAATTCGTGATTTTCCCCAAAGAACGCAAAAGGAGCCGACCCGAAGGTCAGCTCCTTGTAGAAACTCTCGATTAGAGGTCGATGCACTTCTCGGTGTCGGGATCGAACAGATGTACCCGATCTGCCTCGAAGGTAACGTCGATCTTGTCGCCCATCTTTGCGGTGGAGGTAGGATCGACGCGAGCAGTGAACTGCTTGCCGCCGATGACCAGGAACAGGTTGGTCTCGGAGCCCAGAGGCTCAACGGTATCAACAGTAGCGGTGAACTTGTACTGAGGATAGTTGTTGAGGTACAGCTCCTCGTCATGGATGTGCTCAGGACGGATGCCCATAACCACTTCCTTGCCAACATAAGCCAGAACCTCGGGCTTCAGACCCAGGGAATCGGGCAGCTGAACGGTAGCGTTCTCGTTCTCATCGCCGAAGGTGATGTAGGTATGACCGTCCTTGGAGGACAGCTTGGAGCCTTCCAGCTTGTTCATGGAGGGAGAGCCGATGAAGGTTGCAACGAACAGGTTTACGGGGTTCTGATACAGATCCTGAGGAGTGGAAACCTGCTGCATAATGCCGTCCTTCATAACGACGATACGGGAGCCCATGGTCATAGCCTCGGTCTGGTCATGGGTAACGTAAATGAAGGTAGTATCCAGCTTCTTGTGGAGCTTGGTCAGCTCGGAACGCATCTGCGCACGGAGCTTTGCATCCAGGTTGGACAGAGGCTCGTCGAGCAGGAAGACCTTGGGGTTACGTACGATAGCACGACCCAGAGCAACACGCTGACGCTGACCACCGGACAGAGCGGCGGGCTTCGGCTTACGGTCGAGAAGGTGGGCAATGTCGAGGATCTTCGCAGCCTCTTCAACGCGGCGCTTGATCTCATCCTTTGGAGTCTTGCGGAGCTTCAGACCGAAGGACATGTTCTCAAATACGGTCATATGCGGATACAGAGCATAGTTCTGGAACACCATTGCGATGTCTCTCTCCTTGGGAGGAACATCGTTGCAGAGCTTGCCGTCGATGTAGAGCTCGCCCTCGGAGATCTCCTCCAGACCGGCGATCATACGCAGGGTGGTGGACTTACCGCAGCCGGAAGGACCGACCAGGATGATAAATTCCTTGTCTTTGATATCAAGGTTGAAGTCGGTGACTGCAATGACACCGCCTGCATATTTCTTATAAATATGCTTCATAGTTACGCTGGACATAATATACCCCCATCTTTGCTTGTTTAAGATGGTGATATTCTACCACACGAAATACCGTCTGTATAGTATCCGATTTACCAAAGGTTTTCAAAAAGCTTTGGTCATTCTGCCCATTGCACGAAAAAGCCGTCGAGAATCTGTGAATAATCACAACAGCCCGCGAATTTCCTCCGGGGTCAGCAGCCGCCATGTTCCTTTTTTCAGTGCTCCAAGCTCCAGATTTCCCTCCCGGATGCGGCGAAGATAGGTCACAGGCTTTCCCCGCGATGCCAGCATCCGGCGCACCTGATGGTATTTTCCCTCCTGCACTGTAACGAGACAGCCGCCGTCAATGCGCTTTAGTCCCGCAGGCAGGCAGGCGGTGCCGTCCTTCAATGTGATGCCGCCCGCAAATGCCTGCATGTCGTCTTCCGTTACCGTCCCGTCGGTTTCCGCATAATATTCCTTTTCGATCCGGTGCTTTGGACTGGTGAGCCGATGTCCCAGATCTCCATCGTTGGTAAAGAGCAGCAGTCCCTCGGTTTCCTTATCCAATCTTCCCACCGGAAACAGCTTTTGATATTCCGGAGGCAGCAGCTCCATCACCGTTTTGTCTCTGGGGTCGCTGGTGGAGGTCACATAGCCTGCCGGCTTATGGAGCAGCAGCACCACCGTGCCCTGCAATTTCACCTGAGTGCCATCCACCCGAATGTCCTGCCGCTCGTCCACCTTTGTCTCCGTCTTTTTCACCGCCGCGCCGTCCACGGTCACCCGTCCCTGACGAATCATCGCCTTGAGCTCCGTCCGGGTCCCCATGCCCGCATCCGCCAGAAATTTATCCAGTCGCATCATAACGCCTACCTCATTTCCCGTTCTAACCTGTCCTGCTCCGGAATACAGTGCAATAGAACATCAACCGCAAGCAGGAGGGATTTCTATGCTCATTGTAACCGCAAAGCTATCAAAAGGCAAGCTCATTGGGATTGTAGCTGCCGCGGCGGCGCTGCTGATTCTGATTATTTTCCTTGCCAACCGCGGCACCGGCACCTCCATGGAAACCGCCGGTTCCGGAAAGCTGGATACGCCGGAACGCAGAATCGAATACCTTTCCTCTCTGGGCTATACCGTAGAAGCAGAGCCGGTTCGTACCCAGGAGGTGCTGATTCCCAAGGAGTGGAACGAGGTATACGAGCAATACGCCGCCATCCAGTCCTCCCAGGGCTTCAAGCTCACCAAATACAAGGGAAAACGGGTGATGCAGTATGTCTACCACATCACCAACTGGTCTGAGCCGGATTCCGACCCCGTATACGCCACGCTGGTCTGCTACAAAGGACGGCTGATTGCAGGAGAACTGACCCGCGGCGGTGAGGACGGCTTCCTGCGTCCGCTGCTTGCCACCTGATACTTCGGAACAAAAATTTTTTATGACCAGTTGACAGCGCACCCATGCCCTGCTATAATACCCTCAGAAACAGAATATCTGATGAACCATGTTTTCAGGGCAGGGTGCGCGGCAAGCTGATTTGTCGTAATTCCCGACCGGCGGTGATGGCTTTTAGCCCAGTCCGCGAGCGCATAATGCGCCGAACCGGTGAGATTCCGGTACCGACAGTAACTGGTCAACCTCCTTCGGTGGCCTCAAGTCTGGATGAAAGAAGATGTGTCTCACACCTCCCTTAGATTTGTGACACCTGAATGCACGGCAGCATTCAGGTGTTTTGTCAAATTTAAGGAGGTTTTTATTATGACCAACACTGTATCCACCGCCCGCGTCTCATCCACCCACAAAATCGTGGTCACCGCCATGCTCTCTGCGGTAGCCTTCGCGCTGATGTTCATCGAGGTGCCCATTCCGGCACTGATCCCGTCCTTTGTGAAGATGGACATTTCCGATCTGCCGGAGTTGCTGGGCGCATTTGCCCTTGGTCCGGTTTGCGGCGCTGTGGTATGCCTGATGAAGAATCTGCTTCCCAGTGATTTCTACCGCACAGAGTTTACTTTCATCTCT
>CAJKNS010000218.1 GCA_905201305.1 uncultured Eubacteriales bacterium | reverse complement strand
AAAAACTGCCTTTTTCCGACGCAAAATCTCAGGCTGAATCCTCGCCGCCAATTTGTGCGGTATTGCCCAAGATATCCCCCCATTTTGCATCGCTGCTGCCGTATCGGTGGCAGCGATGCTTTGTATGCAGCTTGCTTCCCTCTTGACAGAAGGTCAAATTCCGACCATACTAGAACCGGTGCAATTTTGCGCGAAAGGAGACGGTGCAGGTGGATGACCGGCAGCGATTTATTGACGATGCAGTACAAAATACGCTGCTGCAGCGGCTTTTACAGGGACGGGCGCGGGAGGTGCCGGAGCTCCCTTCTCTTTTGCGGGAATTTGGGCTGCGGTTTCAGTCCGAGCAGTTTGCGGTGATGGGGCTTCGATTATGCGGCGCAGGACCGGCAGAGGGAAGCTGGACGCCGCCGCCGGAGCCGGATATTCACGGAATGGCAGTAAGTTTTCTGAAAAATGCAGCAGGCTGGGACGCATGGAGCCTATTTCAGGATGATGTGTTATTTGTTGTGCTGTGCAGAAACGGAACAGGTGGGGCGGCACCGTTGGAACTGGGACGGCTGCTGGTGGAGCGGCTCAGTCCGATCCATGCTGTGGCAGTGAGTGTCAGCCAGGAAAAGTGCGGCATGGGCGGTCTGAACGACGGCTACTATGAGGTGCTGGAGGCGCTGGCACTGCGGTCCGCTTCCAGTGCCCTGGACAGCAGAAATACATTGATGCTGGAAAAGCGGCGGCTGCTGGGGCTGGTTAATCAGATGACAGCGGAGATTACCTCCGGGGGCGATGTGGAATTCCTCGCCGAGCTGGATGCGTTTCGAAAAATTATGGATGCCCCGGCAGCGGAGCAGCTTTCTGCCACCTTCCGGTCTGTGGCGCTGGGACTGTGCGACTACTTTTCCCATGCCCAGGAGGATTTGGGGGCAAGCCGGGCACTGCGGATTGCGGACTATGTGGACCGGCATTATGCAGATCCGGATCTCAGCATTGATGCGCTGTCCGGAATTTTCAAGATCAGCCCCTCCTATCTGTCCCGAATTTTTAAACGGGAAAAGGGAACCGGGGTGCTGCCCTATCTCCAGAACAAGCGCATTACCCAGGCGATGGTGCTGCTGGGAACAACGAATTTAAAAATCCGGGAGGTGGCGCTGCAGGTGGGCTATCTCAGCGATCAGACCTTTGCCCGGACCTTTAAAAGCGTCACCGGCAGCACGCCCTCGGCATATCGGGAAAAGCGGGATTGAGGTTCAGATTTTGACGGAGCTTGGTCAGTTTCTGCCGGTTTACAGAAAGAACTGCGGTCCGATATACTGGACATATCTTAGATATGACAGGAGGAAGTTCTTGTGAAATGTAAAAAGATTCTTGCAATGCTTTTGAGCGGAGCCTTGGCGGCGTCACTATGTGCCTGCGGCGGAGAAGCGGCGTCCAGTGAGAAGCCGCAGTCGGATGCTTCCGCAGCACCGGTTGCCGCAGCGCAGGAAAGTCCGGTTCAGGAGAGCAGTGCAGAGCCGGCACAGGCGGAGACTTCGGCACAGGAGGAAGCGCCGCGTGCCGTGATCTCCTATCCGCTTACCGGCGATGATTTGACCATTACCATGTCCTTTGATATGCCCGGCGGCGTTGGCACCAGATTTACCGATTTTAATGAGCACACCGTATTTCAGGCGGTGGAAGAACGCACCGGCGTTCATGTGGAGTTCGTATCGGCTGGCGGCATGGGAGATGCAGAGGCACTGACCCTGTGGGCTGCGGCTGGCACACTGCCGGATTTGATTCCCAATGCGGCTGCCAATTATCCCGGCGGCGGTGAGGTGGCAGTGGCGGACGACATCCTGATGGATGTTTCCTCGTATTTGGAATATGCGCCGGATTATGACTACTATCGCACCAGAACCCCGGAGGATGAGCAGGATTCGCTGACAGACAGCGGCTATGTGGTAGAGCTGACCTCCTTCTTCAGCGAGGACCTTGGACCCTCTACCGGTCCTATGATTCGGCAGGACTGGCTGGACGATCAGGGACTGGATACACCCGTGACCTACGATGACTGGCACGAGGTGCTTACGGCATTCCGCAATGCCTATGATCCGGACTATGCGTTCCTGCTGCCGAACACCATTTCTGCCCAGAACAACTATTTTGCGTCGGGCTTTGGCGTGCTGAGCTATACGGCAAATGCTCGCGGACGGGTGACGGACCCCTTCTATCAGGTGGATGGCACCGTAAAATTCTCCCTGCTGGAGGATGGCTTCCGGGATTACATTGCACTGCTGAACCAGTGGTATACCGAGGGACTGATCAGCCGGGATTTTGTAAGCTGCGAAGCGGATACCAATGGACCGGATCTGGCAGGTTATGTTACCTCCGGACAGACTGGCATCTGGTTTGGCGATGTGAGCCAGATGCAGTCCTATGACGAAAGCGCCAATGATCCGGGCTTCCACTGCGTGGCAATTACTGACCCGGTGCAGAAGAAAGGGGATATCACCCATTTTGATTCTGACCGTACGGGTCTGACCAGCTATTCCGTGGCAGCGACCTGCGAGAATCCAGAAATCGTGATGGAGTGGGTCAACTACTGGTTTACCGACGAGGGTGTGCGCCTTGCAAACTACGGCATCGAGGGAGAGAGCTATATCCTGGATGAGAACGGAAACCCGCAGTATACAGAGTTGATGACGGCAAACCCCGATGGCGACACCTTTAAGACCTGCCAGCTGCTTTATACCATGGTGATGGTTCCCACTGTCGTGGATACCCGCGCTTCCTTTGGACTCTACAGTGATGCCCAGCTTGCGGCACAGGAAATCTGGTCGAGCAATATTGACGACGCCTATGTGCTGCCGGAGATCACCATGACCGAGGACGAGAACAATGAGCTCAGCTCCATTTATTCTGACCTCTCCACCATGGTTTCGGAAAAGCTCATTAAGTTCATCATTGGCGACGAGCCGATGGACAACTGGTCCTCCTTTGTTGCGGATATGGAGGACATGAACGCCCAGCGGTGCGTGGAAATCTATCAGGATGCCCTTGACCGCTATCTGGCACGCTGATTGTTTCAGTGAGGCTCCCTTTGCGGAGCCTCCTATTCCCATGGTTAGGAGTTGAATCCCATGAAAAATCGATACAGCGCCATGCTTTCACCCTTGCAGGTGGGAGATGTGCTGATGAAAAACCGGCTGCTTTCCTCGGCGGCTACCCCGCATTTTATTCAGGGAACAGAGACGTTTCCCACGGAAAAATGGATTACCCTGATGGCAAACCGGGCAAAAAACGGCGCTGCGGTGATCCATATCAACCATCTGGAGCATCCCCATCCCATGAAGCCGGATCTGAAGCTGGTGGATATGACTCCGGCGCACTTTTCTACGCTGGATATCGGCGATCCTTCCACCCATAACTACATCTGTCAGATGATTGACGCCATCCGGCTCTATGGCTCCGTTGCCATGACCAGTCCCATGGGCTTGCAGCTTCGCCCGCATATGGACGAGCCCTTTGAACCAAAGCCCGGCGAGGGCGGACCGGGCTCTAAGCCGGTTTGTGATGAGCTTACCAAGCGGGATATGCAGATGCACATTGACTCCGTGGTGGAGGAGGCACAGCTGCTTCGGAAGCTGGGCTTCGAGATGTTCTCCCTGCACAATGCCTACCGGAACGGACCGGTGAGCCAGCTGCTGTCACCCCTGTGCAACCATCGTACCGATGAATACGGCGGCTCGGTGGAAAACCGCGCCAGATTGCTGCTGGAGATTTTCGATGCGCTGAAACAGACGCTGGGACGGGATTTCCCGCTGGAATGCCTGGTCAGCGGCGAGGAAGCAGGGGGCATTACCGTCAAGGATACCATTGCGCTTTCGCGGCTGGCAGAGGGGAAAATTGATCTTCTGACCATTCGCCAGGGAGAGCAGGACCCCCAGCATCCCATCGGTCTGACCTCTACCCGGGAGCAGCCCTGCCCCAATCTGGCAGCGGCGTCAGCGGTAAAGGCGGATGTGATGGAGCGGGGCGGAAAGCTGCTGGTGGGCGTTTCTGCGGGACTTCAGGACCCGGCGCTGTGCGAAAGCATCATCCGGAACGGTCAGGCAGATGTGCTGAGTATGGCGCGGGCATTTATCTGCGACAGCCGGTATGGCGAGAAGCTCTATGCCGGACGGGGCGAGGATGTGCGTCCCTGCATCCGCTGCAACAAATGCCATGTGCCCAACGACACGGATAAATTCCGGTCCTATTGCTCGGTAAATCCGGAGATCGGACTGGAGGATAAACTGGAGCGGCTGTTCCCGCAGGAGACAACGCCGAAAAAG
>CAJKNS010000217.1 GCA_905201305.1 uncultured Eubacteriales bacterium | reverse complement strand
GGTGGAGCCGGCAGGGGCTTCCACTTCCATGCCATTGATTTTCAATTTCACAGTATCCATCTTGCCGAGCCTCCTTAACCCTTGGAAATTGCGCCAAACTTACATTTCTCCATGCAGCTGCCGCACTTGATGCACTTGGATGTATCGATCTTAAAGGGAGAGCGAATCACGCCGCTGATGGCGTCTGCGGGGCAGACACGGGAGCAGGCGGAGCAGCCCTTACACTTATTCGGGTCAATGGTGTAGCTAAGCAGCGCCTTGCAGGAACCGGCAGGGCAGCGCTTTTCCACTACATGGGCAATATACTCGTCCCGGAAGTTCTTCATGGTGGACAGAACCGGGTTGGGCGCTGTCTGCCCCAGACCGCACAGGGCGTTGCCCTTGATGTGTTCTGCCAGCTCTTCCAGGGTATCCAGGTCCTCCATGGTGCCCTTGCCCTCGGTGATGCGCTCCAGAATCTCATACATCCGCTTGATGCCGATCCGGCAGGGGGAGCACTTGCCGCAGGACTCGTCCACGGTGAACTGCAGGAAGAACTTTGCGATATCCACCATGCAGTCGTCCTCGTCCAGAACGATCATACCGCCGGAGCCCATCATGGCGCCGATGCGGGTCAGGTTCTCATAGTCGATGGGAACGTCGATCTGAGAAGCGGGAATACATGCGCCGGAAGGACCGCCGGTCTGTACTGCCTTAAACTTCTTTCCATGGGGAACGCCGCCGCCGATCTCCTCGATGATCTTACGGAGGGGTGTGCCCATGGGGATCTCTACCAGACCGGTGTTGTTGATCTTGCCGCCCAGTGCAAACACCTTGGTGCCCTTGGAGCCCTCGGTACCCAGCGCCGCATATGCCGCAGCGCCGTGGTTGATGATCCAGCAGACGTTGGCATAGGTTTCAACGTTGTTGAGGATGGTGGGCTTGCCGAACAGGCCCTTGACTGCGGGATAGGGCGGACGGCAGCGGGGCTCGCCGCGCTTGCCTTCGATGGATACCATCAATGCCGTCTCCTCGCCGCAGACGAATGCGCCGGAGCCAAGCCGGATGTCGATATCAAAGCTAAAGCCGGAGTCAAAGATGTTCTCGCCCAGGAAGCCATACTCATGGGACTGCTTCAGCGCAGTCTGGAGCCGCTGGACCGCGATGGGATACTCTGCACGAACATAGATGTAGCCCTGAGTTGCGCCAATGGCATAGCCTGCAATGGTCATTGCCTCCAGCACGGAATGAGGGTCGCCCTCCAGCACGGAACGGTCCATGAATGCGCCCGGGTCACCCTCGTCGGCGTTGCAGCAGGCATACTTGATGGGACCGGGAGAGTTGGCTGCAAACTGCCACTTCATGCCAGTGGGGAAGCCTGCGCCGCCGCGTCCCTTCAGACCGGAAGCCTTAATCTCATCGATGACCTGCTGCGGGGTCATGGAGGTCAGCACCTTGCCCAGTGCTACATAGCCGTCGTAGGCGATATACTCGTCGATATCCTCGGGGTTGATGACGCCGCAGTTCCGCAGTGCGATACGAACCTGATCCTTATAGAACGCAGTGTCGGTCAAGGAGGTTTCCTTACCGGACTGGTCGATCTCGCTGTAGATCAGCCGGGTTACGGTACGTCCCTTGAGGATATGCTCCTCCACAATCTCCTGTACATCCTCAGGGGAGACATGGCAGTAGAACACGCCCTCGGGATAGATGACAACGTTGGGACCCTTGGCGCACAGACCGAGACATCCGGTCTTGACCACCCGCACCTCTTTATCCAGGTTATGTGCCTTCAGCTGCTTTTCAAACTCTGCGATGATGCCGGAAGCACCTGCGGACTCACAGCCGGTACCGGTACAGACAAGGATATGGGCTCTTACAAAATCCATATTATGTACCTCCTTATTCTGCTGCGCCGATGGTGTACTCCGTCACCACCTGCTTGTTTACAAGGTGCTGCGCCACGATCTGGGGCACCTTTTCGGGGGTCATCTTCACATAGGTGACCTTTTCCTGACCGGGTACATAGACCTCCACAATGGGCTCCAGACGACATACGCCGATGCAGCCGGTCTGCGTCACCTGTACATTTTTGAGATTGCGCTTATTCACTTCTTCTACAAAGGCATTGAGCACAGGACGGGCGCCTGCCGCGATGCCGCAGGTTGCCATACCGACCACAACGCGGATGGTATCGGAGTCCTCCTTCCGAAGGTTCATCTTGCTCTGCATGCTCTCACGAAGTGCCTTAAGTTCTTCCAAAGATTTCATTGCTTCAACGCTTCCCTTCTATGTTGGATTCATTTTCCCTGAGATAATCAGTAAGCCAGGCAATGACCTCCGGCTCACTGAGGGGAATGTCGCCCATAATCTGACGAATTTCCCCGGTATCCAGGGTATACTCCCCTGCGGGAGTACGATGGGTAAAGATAAAATCAATATCCGGACTGCCTTGAATCAGCGTGGTCACGGACAAGGTGAGATCCCCCAGCGGCGGCATGTCAATATTTCTCGGGTCAAACCAGCTCTTCACCGTTGTACCCTTGCCCACCTGGCTTTCAATGGAAAGATCCCCGCCGGACATCTGCGCTTCCATCTTCATCAGCGGAAGCCCCATGCCCACCTTGCGGGTGGTGCGGGTGGTGGTAAAGGGATCCGTCACCCTTTTTACAAACTCCGGCGTCATACCGCAGCCGTTGTCGGTGATGGTAATGGCGAGCTGCTCCGGCGTTTCCTCCACCAGAATCTCGATTTTTGTTGCCCCCGCAGTCACGGAGTTTTTTGCCACATCCAGGATATTGAGACTTAGCTCTTTCATTTATTTGTACTTGGCGAGTACGTCATCCACCTGATCCGGCGTCATACGACCGTATACATCGTCGTTGACCATCATAACCGGCGCCAGACCGCAGGCGCCCACGCAGCGGTTGGCATCCACGGAATACTTGCCGTCGGGAGAGATGGAACCAACGGGACATCCCAGCCGCGCCACGATCTTGTCCAGCACCGCCTGAGAGCCCTTGACATAGCAGGCGGTGCCCAGACATACGGTGATCTTGTACTGTCCCTTGGGATTCAGGTCATAGAGGGAATAGAAGGTGGAAATACCATAGACCTCTTCCAGAGGAATTTCCAGCCCCTCGGCGATCATGATCTGGACCTCCTCAGGCAGATATCCGAAAATCTCCTGTGCCTGCTGCATCACCGGCATGGTGCCGCCGGGAACACCCTTGTACTTCTGGATGATCTCCTTCAGCTTTGCCTCCTGCTCCGGGGTACCCGAATAGGGAACAACGGTTTTCTTATTTGGCATAGAATAGTTTCCTCCTTTAACTGGGGCGTTTTGCCCCGGGTAGGTAGTATCACGCGAGCCTCCGTGCCAGCGGACGCCCGAAAACAGACCGCTTGACAGCCCGTCTTGCATTTATTATACCGTAAAATTTACGCTTTGCAAATATTCAAATTTCTGCTTTCCCAATTTCGCTCCATCCTTGTATTTCCATTTTTCATCTTCCAAATAAAGTATGTGACATTTTTCACAACTCCCCTGGCAGCACCGGCTATTTTGTATCAAACGGAACACATTTTTCGTTTAATTGTGGTATGCCGTCTCAGATATTCGTCATTTTGTACATTTTCTCAGTTTTTTCAGCCGCATTTTCTACATTCTTCGTTGCTTCCGCCAAGCTGTGATGGACCATGGCAGGTTCATGCCCAGCTCCACCAGCAGCACCAGCAAAAAGTATCCCGCCAGATAGCCGTATCGTCCTGGAATGCTTCCCAACAGCTCCAGCGGCGACCCTGCGGAGGGATGCCCCAGGAACATATAATTGGTATGCAGGAGCCGATTCAGCAGCCCCACCGGCAGCGCTGTCAGCACCAAAAATGTCATGCTCTTCCACACCTGTCCAATGCCGGGACGAATCCGCCCGGTGACCACCGGCGCAAGGGACACCTGTACCAGCAGGGTATGATACAGGAAGCTGTGAAGGCTCTGAAAATGGAGGATCGGCAGCATGGTCCAATCCGGGAACAGCAGGGCGCACATCGCGCCCGGAAAGCATACGCTGTAGAGAATCTGCCCGCAGCTGTTTGACCTGGGATGTGCGCCATAATACAGGCATACGAACATGGCAAGGGAGCACAGGTGCAGCGGCAGATAGCCGATGGAAAATGCCCCGATCACCGCCAGAATAAAGTCCTTGAGCACCTCCAGCCCCAGCATCACGCCGCCTGAAACTCGCAGCAGGCGGTTCAGCCTCTGCTCACTGAGTCGGCGCATCCATCTCAGACTCAAAACCGTGTAGGTTCCCAGCACCGCCAGCATCAATAGATGCTGCCAGCCAAACAGCGAA
>CAJKNS010000216.1 GCA_905201305.1 uncultured Eubacteriales bacterium | reverse complement strand
TGGTAAACACGTAAAACAAAAAGATATGGTCCCCGAAGGGCGTACCGAAAAGAGAATGCTGGTAAAAACGCAAAACCTCAAACCCACCCCATATTCAAAAAAAGAACCGGCTGTGCACTCCTCACAGCCGGTTCTTCCTCTTTGCCTTTAAAATCAGCCTTCTGAGCCCCGGATACGTCCCCCGTCCAAACGTCTCATAGAGCCCGCAGCCCTTATCCACCAGACACACCACCGCTGCTTCCCGGCTGCGGGGCGGGGCTGGGTTCAATGGGAACATATGATGCCCGATGATATCCTCCTCCAGCGGGCTCAGGGGCACGTCCATTTTGGCATTTTCCAGCGCCCGATGGGCATGGTGGAAGCCGTGGAGCCGGTGGCTGGGGTCCGGGGTATGCCAATCGTATAAAAAATAGTCGTGGAGCAGCGCGCCGCGGATCAGGCTTTTTTCGTTGCACCGGAGATGGAGCCGATGCACCAGCCACAGGCTGAAATATGCCACTGCCACGCAGTGGAGCAGCACCGTGGTATCTCCGTGCTGCAAGAATTCCTGACACTCCGGCAGTCGGGACAGCTCCATCAGGGGAAAGAATTCCCGGCTGAGATTTTTCAAAATTCGGTAGCTTCGCAAGGGTCATGCCTCCTGTAATCGCCGGTTATTTTATCACAGCATCGGGTGCGGAACAAGTCGAAGGTGGAAACATTCATAAAATTTTAGGATTTGTAATGGAAATCTAAATGTAAAGTCCTCTTTATGGTACATATCCTCTGCTATACTATGGTCACAATCAAGGAAACGGAGGATAAACGCCATGTATGAATTTCGGAATGTAAGAGGTCACGTTGAGGTATACGACAACCGGGGGCAGTTTCTGTTCTCCGCGGACAACGAACGGGAAGCCAGAGAAGAGCTGGAGGACGCGTAAAACGCATAAAAATGACCGCCAGCGAAATGGCTGACGGTCATTGGCAAGTAACTGCTTACTTCCGGGTCTTGAGATAATGATTGATGTAGAGCATCAGGAACACGGGGATGATGGCGGTGATGGCGCCCATGATGAAGGTGGAGGTCACATTTTCCACAGTGGCATGGAGAATGGACTTGGACACAAAGTTAAAGAAGATGGAGCTGAAGCCCAGTGCCAGCATGGCAACGCCATAGTTGGTGCCGGAGTTCTTGGGTCCAAACAGGTCGGTGCACAGGGCAGCGTTCAGCGCGGAGGGACCGCCGTAAGCAAAGGCAATCAGCGCGATGGTGGCAAAGTAGCCGTAGCCGCCGATGAAGGTCAGCAGCACTGCGCCCGCCAGGGTGATGCCGCAGAGCACATACATGGTGTTGAACCGACCGATCTTGTCGGACAGGGAAGCCATGATGAGACGACCGGCGGCATTGGTGATACCGGTGAAGGAAACGCATGCCAGTGCCATTGCAGTGGTCAGACCGCGCACCTCGCCCAGATCCTTAATCAGGGGCACGCAGAGGTTCCAGGTGCCGTTGATGAAGAAAATGGAGAAGAACAGCGCCCAGAAGGCGGGAATCTTGATTGCCTGACCCAGGGTGTAGTTCTGATTGGTGGAAGCGGCAGCCTTGGGCAGGTTCAGGCTCTTAATGTATTCCTCGTCCGGCAGGGAGATGAAGCAGCAGGCGATGACCCCCAGCACTGCAAATACCACAGCCAGAGTGAGGAACACAGGGGTGAAGTTGACGATGCCATCGGCGTTCTTGTTGAAGTTCATGAGCATGTTGGACACGGGGGTGAACACCACAGTGGAAAGACCAAAGGCGGAGCATGCCAGACCGGAAGCCAGACCGCGCTTGTGGGGCAGCCACTTCTGGATGCAGGAGATGCAGGCGCCGTAAGCGAAGCCGGAGCCAAGACCAGCCATCACCGCATAGGTGAGATCCAGCAGGGCAATGGTCTTCACAAAGGCAGACAGTGCAACGCCAACGGAGAAGAGGATCACGCCTGCAAAGCAGGTGAACTTGGGACCCTTCTTGTCGTTGAGGAAGCCGCCGATGAGGTTGCCGAATACGAAGGCAAAGATCATGTAGGAGGAGACCATGGTGGCGGCGCTGGAAACGCCGGCAGCGGCAGCGTCATCCAGTCCCACGGAGTAAGCGGCGACAATGTTGCCCTTAAACGCGCTCCACAGGTACAGGATGCCCACGCACAGCTGAACCACAAGGCATGCCACGATGGAAATCCAGGGGTTACGTTTCTTGTTCAATTCATTCAGTCCTTTTCTACAGAATTATCGGGCAATCCCGCAGGCTCTGGAAGAGTTCCAGAAACGCAGGGCTGCCCCTTGCTTGTAACTCTGACATTATACCATGGTTTGAGGAGAATGTACAAGGGGTTGGAGGGAATGAGATGATTTCTGTGAGAGTTGCTTAATTTTTTGTGTCGGAATGGGGGAGAATTGTATAACTTGTGATGTAGTTTGTTTTTGGGGAGGGGATAGGGGAGGGGGAGGTTTTGCCCAAAAAGAAAACCCCCGCTGAACATCGTCCAGCGGGGGAGAATCCCGAACCTATGACAGGGGGGGAGCTGTCGGTCCCGGCGTTATGCCTTTTTTTCCGCAGCGTGCGTCTCAAAAAACGGCGGCATCACAATTTTGGGGAAGAGCTTTCTGGACAGTCCCACAAAGCGCCCGGTCAGGAGCACCGATGCAATGGAGTTGATCCAGACGCTGATCTGGCTGAAGGTCATCAGACCCAGAGCAATGGAGATGAGGTTAATCATCAGCGCCAGCGCCACATAGATGGCATCGGCAATCATTTTTACGTTGGCAAGCTGCTTGTGGAAGGTGTTTGCAATGACGTTGTTCAGCTCATCGGGGGCAGGCAGCATCAGGTCGCAGCCGCTGATCAGCGCAACGCCAAAGCCCTGAATGGCGATTCCAACCACCAGCGCCAGCACCTTTTGCCAGAGCACCAGCTCCGGGAACAGGGTGACCCAGATCCAAAGGAAAAAGTCCACCAGATAGCCAAAGGGCACGCCCACGCACATACACAAAACGCTTTTCAGCGTGACGCGCTTCTGGACGATGATTTGCAGGATGACGCACAAAAGGTGAAGCAGAATGGTTGCGTTGCCAAGGGTAAGCGGCGTAATGTTTGCCACTGCGTCCGGCAGCGCTGTGATCGGAGAAACACCCCAATGGGTGATTTTCAGCAGAACCAGACCGATTGCCATGCAGACAAGCCCGATGATATATTGTATGATCCGATGAGGTAATTGTTTTTCGCGCATTGTGATCCTCCCAAAGTGTAATAGGATGAGCTACAGGAAGCATGTGCTGCTTTGCCGGCAGGGCTTGCGTCCATGAGCAAAATTTGCATACGAAACAAGACTGCAACATAGCCTTTTTATTATACCGGTTCATTTTCGATATGTAAAACGCATAATGTTGAGGAGTGTCACAACGAAAAGATGTAACAAAACCGGCAAGGAGCATTCTCCCTGCCGGTTTGATGTTACGCTAAAATCTGCCCCGAAGCGGTGACCCGTGCGATCAGCGCGCCGGTATCGTCGGTGACGGAGGTTTCATAATACACCGCGGTTTTTCCGCGGCGAATCTCCTGACTTCTGGAAAACAGCCGATTCCCCTGAGACGCCCGAAGAAACGTGATCTGGCTGGTGGTGGTGACGTCCGGGGCATGCCCAAAATTCGACGCCACCGCAAAGGCGAAATCCGCCAGCATGAACACCGCGCCGCCCATGACGCGTCCGGCGGCGTTTTGATGATGGGGGGTGATTTCCATGGAGCAAATGGCATAGTGTTCGCCGATTTCGTCAATCACCGCGCCGTTTTCCGTGGCAAAGCGGTCCTGGGCGAAAAACAGGCGGGCTTCCTCCAATTTTGTCATGTGGATTCCTCCAAAAAGTCCGGCAAAAACTGCCGAAATGCGGTGGGCAGCGCGTGATTTTGGGCAGCTTTGTCCACCCAAAGAAACTGCGGGGCTTCCACGGCGCAGTGGAGCCGTGCGCCCAGCATGTTCCACTGAATGTGGGTGAAAATGTGGGTGCGGGAGACGATTTTCTCCAAAAATTGCGGCTGGAGTCCCCAGCCCTCCGCTGCCCCAATGATCTCCTGGGAGGACAGATGTCCGGGCAGGTGGGGGAACTGGTACAGTCCCGCCAATAGTCCCGAATCCGGGCGGCGCTCCAATGCGATTTTGTTGCCGCAGGACAGCAGGAACACGGTCATGTCCTCCTGCCGCCGGGGTTTTTTGGGCTTGCGCACCGGCAGCTCCAAAATGGTATTACGCATGCGGGCAAGGCAGAGGTCCATCATGGGACATTGCTCGCACAAGGGCGCACCGTTGGGCAGGCAGATCATCGCCCCC
>CAJKNS010000215.1 GCA_905201305.1 uncultured Eubacteriales bacterium | reverse complement strand
ATTTGCGATGCAAAATTCCGCGCCAAATCTCCTTGCCGAATTATGCGGTATTGCCTTAAAGAAATAGCTCCGGAACACGAAAAATGTTCCGGAGCTGTTACGATATGTGGAATCAGACTTCCCAGCCGTTTAAATATTTCACCTGGGCATCGGTGAGGGTGTCCACCTTGAGTCCCATGGCGTCCAGCTTGATCTTGGAAACCAGATCGTCGATTTCAGCAGGTACCTCATAGACATCGTTCTGCATTTCCGCCCGGTGCTCCATGAGATATTTCAGGCTCATGGACTGAATTGCGAAACTCATGTCCATAATCTCAGCAGGATGACCGTTGCCGGATGCCAGATTCACCAGCCGTCCCTCTGCCAGCAGGTTCAGGGTACGACCGTCGGGCAGCTCATAGCCCATGATCTCGTCCCGGCGGAGATAGACCCTGTTCGCCATCTCCCGAAGCTCCACCTCGTTGACCTCCACATTGAAGTGTCCTGCGTTGCTCAGGAAGGCATTGTTCTTCATCTTCTCGAAATGCCGCCTGGTGATTACGTCCCGGCAGCCGGTGGCAGTGACAAAAATATCGCCCAGAGGAGCCGCTTCATCCATGGTCATGACCATATAGCCGTCCATGGTGGCTTCCAGCGCCTTAATGGGATCGATCTCGGTGACAATCACCGTCGCGCCCATGCCCTTCGCCCGCATGGCAATGCCCCGTCCGCAGTAGCCATAGCCGGCTACCACCACGGTACGACCTGCCACCAGAAGGTTGGTGGTGTGCATAATGGCGTCCCACACGCTCTGACCGGTGCCGTATTTGTTGTCGTAATAATGCTTGCACTTGGCATCGTTGACATTCATCATCGGGAAGGGGAGTGCGCCTGCCTTTGCCCGGGCTTTGAGCCGATGAATGCCGGTGGTGGTTTCCTCGCAGCCGCCCATGACTCTGTCGGCATAGTCCTTGCAGGTGGAGGTCAGCAGCTCCAGCAGGTCGCCGCCGTCGTCAATGAACAGATCGGGATGGCAGGAGAGAGTTTGACTCAGATGCTCCAGATATTCCTCCTGGGTTGCACCGTGCCAGGCTGCCACATGGACGCCCAGAGATGCAAGTCCAGCCGCCACATCGTCCTGGGTGGACAGAGGATTGCAGCCGGTGGCATAGACCTCGGCCCCTGCTGCCTTGAGCACCGTGGCAAGATAAGCGGTTTTTGCCTCCATATGAATGGACATGGCAATGGTCTTCCCTGCAAAGGGCTTGGTTTTCTCAAATTCCTTCTTGATGGCGCCCAGAGCAGGCATGAAGTCCTGCACCCATCTGATTTTCATGCGCCCATGCTCCTGAAGGGACATATCTCTTACAATATTCAAGGCATTCGACCTCTTTCCTCAATAATTCAGACCAAGTATACCATATAATTTACAGAGGAACAAGAAAGTTTACACAATTTTCATGGACTTTTGTCCGAGGATGCAATAGAATAGCTCTACATACGTTAGGAGGATGCCAAGTGAATGAATTAAGACGGAAATGGAACCGTTTCCTTTATAATAATGCCAATAAGGGAATTCCCAACCTGATGCTGTTTGTCAGCGTGGGCACCCTGATTGTCTATTTCTTTACCCTGATTGACCCCAGCAATGTGCTCTATCGTTTTTTGTGCTTTAACCGCACCGCCATTCTCCACGGTCAGGTGTGGCGGCTGATTACCTATATTTTTATTCCCACCTCCCGGGGCATTTGGCTGCTGCTTCTGCTGTTTGCCTACTATGGCATCGGTCGGATGGTGGAGGCCGTCTGGGGCACGCTGAAATTTAACCTGTTCTATCTCTGCGGTGTGGTGATTATGGATGTCGCCGGGCTGATTCTTGGGCAGACTGCCTCCACTTATTATCTGAACCTCAGCCTGTTTCTTGCCCTTGCCACCATGTATCCCGACAACCGGGTGCTCTTTATGTATATCATTCCCCTGAAGATGAAGTACCTTGCCTGGGTCTACCTTGCCATTACGGTATTCGATGTGGTGCAGGGCAAGTTCTTCCCGGTATTCGCGCTGCTGAATTATTTCCTGTTCTTCGGCAAGTCCTGCCTGAATGTGCTGCCCGGCGGGGACCGTGTAGGCTCCCGGAAATTCCAGTTTAAGAAGGGCAGCGGTAATCCCAACTGGGCAAACCGTTATCGCTCCGCTTCCGGTCATCGTCCCGGCAGCGGCAAGCATGGCGAATATAAGAAGGTAGTAGACGCTCCGGCTTACCGGCATAAGTGCACCGTCTGCGGGCGCACCGACGTGTCCAATCCCGAGCTGGAGTTCCGCTACTGCTCCAAGTGCAACGGCTTCTATTGCTATTGTCAGGACCACATCAATAACCATGTCCACATTCAGTAAGCGTTTTCTGCCCATTCTGGGGCTGCTGTTTGTCCTGCTGCTGGGCGGCTGCGGGAAAAAATCCAACGGTCTGACTGTTGTTTTTCCCAAACTGGGGGCGGCGGACTGCGCCATTTTCATGACCGAGGAGCATACCGTGGTCATAGATACCGGCGAAACGGAGGACGCAGGTACCATTCTGGACGTACTCTCGGACTTCCATCGGGACTCCATTGATCTTCTTGTAATTTCCCACTACGACAAGGACCATGTGGGCGGCGCGGCGGAGCTGATGAATTCTCTGACCGTTCATCGGGTGATCGGCTCCAGCTATCCCAAGGAATCGGAGGAATATGATGCTTATCAGACCGCGCTTTCTCAGGCGGGACTGACGGAGGAGCTGCTCAGCCGTCCGGAAACCGTAACGCTTTCAAAGAAATTTACCTTGACGATTTGCCCGCCGGAGCAAGCGGTATACCCTGAGGACGAAAGCAACAATGCCTCCGTTGCCGTGGCAGTACAGTATGGAAGTACCCGGATGCTGTTTACCGGCGATGCCATGGAAGAAAGAACCCAGGAAATTCTTTCGGAGTTTTCCGGCACCTTTGACCTGATTAAGCTCCCGCATCACGGCAGGGAAACGGATACCGCCGCGCTGCTTTCCGACACATTTGGCGCGGATGCCACCGCATATGTGGTCACCAGCTCCAAAAAGGAGCCGGAGCACAAAAAGCTGCAAAAAGCCGTTTCCGGTACGCTGTATCGGACCCGTGACGGCGCCGTTACCGCATTCTCCGACGGTACCACCGTAAAAATCACTCAATCGGGTGAGGAAAACTCCTGATTTTGCCCACTTTCTACAAAGTGTCCGAAAACAATTGACATTGCATATTTTTCTGTTATAATCCAATACGCAATGTTGATTGCACAATTCAATATAAGCCCTTATTAAGAGTGGTGGAGGGATCGGCCCTATGAAGCCCGGCAACCTGCGAATGCAAGGTGCCAAATCCGGCGGTGCAAATCGAAAGATGAGGTTTTTATGCTCACTACAACCCGCCGAAATCCGGCGGGTTTTTCTATGCATCCAAAACCCAACCACAACACAGAAAGGATGAATCAAATGGCAAAGCGTATCTTTACATCGGAATCCGTTACAGAGGGACATCCCGATAAAATCTGCGATCAGATTTCTGACGGCGTACTGGACGCCATTCTTGAAAAAGACCCCAACGCCCGTGTCGCCTGCGAAACCATCACTACCACCGGCATGGTGTTTGTTATGGGCGAAATTACCACTGACTGCTATGTAGACATTCCTGCCATTGCCCGGGAGGTCATCTGCCGCATCGGCTATGATAAGCCCGAATATGGCTTTGACGGCAACACCTGCTCCGTTATGACCGCCATCGACGGTCAGAGCCCGGATATCGCTCAGGGCGTTAACCATGCCTACGACGATGAAAACGAGACTGGCGCAGGCGATCAGGGCATGATGTTCGGCTATGCCTGCGACGAAACCCCTGAGCTGATGCCCGCCCCCATTTCCTTTGCCCATCAGCTTGCCCATAAGCTGACCGAGTGCCGGAAGTCCGGTCAGCTTCCCTGGCTGCGTCCCGACGGCAAGAGTCAGGTTTCCGTGCAGTACGGCGAGGACGGCAGCGTAGAGGGCATCGACGCCGTGGTTGTCTCCACGCAGCATGCGCCTGACATCGACATCGAAACTCTGCGGAAGGGAATCATCGAGAAGGTCATCAAGACCACGCTGCCCGCTGAGCTGCTGGACCAGGACACCAAGTTCTTTGTGAATCCCACCGGACGCTTTGTGGTGGGCGGACCCGTTGGCGATTCCGGTCTGACCGGTCGTAAGATTATCGTGGATACCTATGGCGGTATGGGAAGACATGGAGGCGGTGCCTTTTCCGGCAAAGATCCTACAAAGGTTGACCGTTCAGGCGCATATGCAGCAAGATACGTTGCCAAGAACCTCGTTGCGGCCGGTCTGGCCGACGCCTGCC
>CAJKNS010000214.1 GCA_905201305.1 uncultured Eubacteriales bacterium | reverse complement strand
GGTCTACGGCAGCCGCTGGCAGAAGGACCACGGCATCCCAGACAACACCCTTCCCGCACTGCGGCAGGTGATGGATGAAACCTATTGGGAGCTGAATCCTGCCCTGGCTTACAACACCTTCCGGGCTACCGGTGAGTTTTTCGATTTTCTCTGCGATACCGGCGAGGGCGTGGAGGAGCTGTACAAAGAGGGCACCTATATTTTCGACGGTCCCGACGGTCCCAAGGTTCCCGCCTTTCATAAGGATCGTCAGGGCGGCGCTTATGTCATGAAGCGGATGATTGCCCTGTGCGAGAAAAACGGCGTTACCATGCTGAAGAATACCGCCGTTACCGATATCGACCATCAGGACGGTATTTATTCCGTTACCGCCAAGGATCCCGGCGGCGAAACCACCATTACCGCAAGGGCATGCATTCTTGCCACCGGCAGCTGGATTCGCAATCATGCGCTGGTGGAAAAATATGTGCCGAAAATTGCGAATTATCCCATGGGCAACGGCGGTCATACCCACCCCTCCTACACCGGTGATGCCGTTGTTCTGGCGGAAAAGCTGGGGGCATATATTGACTACGACAGCTTTGAAATCCGCCTGATGGGTCCTCTGGGCATGTGCCCCAGCCAGACGCTGATGTCCATGGCCGCCGAGCCCACTACCCTTTGGGTCAACAAAAACGGCAAGCGCTGGATCAACGAATCCACCCAGAAGCGCCGCGGTATCTTCGAAACCGGCAACCGTCTGGCGGAGCAGCCGGATTACCAGTCCTTCTACCTGTTCGATCAGGGCATGCTGGACGCCTGCGTTCAGGCATATCGAGATGGCAAACGTCAGCCCTGGTGCTTCCCGTCTCCTCCCGCGTATCCGGAGGATGTGGCAGCCGATCTGGAGCAGGCATTCAACCCCAAAAAGGGCGCAGGAATGCCGCCGATGCCCGGTATGGGAAAATCCATCGCCAAAGCCGACACCCTGGAGGAGCTGGCAGCGGAAATGGGCATCCACGCTGAGAATCTCAAGGCAACGGTTGCCCACTACAACGAGATGTGTGAAAACGGCATCGACACGGAGTATTTCAAGGACCCGGATGAGATGCTTCCCTTCACCAAAACCCCCTATTATGCGGTTTCCGGAGGACTTGGAACCGACGGCGCCTTTGGCGGCGTGCTGGTGAACGAGTACATTCAGGCAACCGCAAAAGATGGCGGACTCATTGACGGGCTGTATGTGCCCGGCGACTTCTCCTCCGGACGTTTCCTGAACATCCGCAACAATAAAGTGCAGATTACCAACGATCTTTCCTGGGCATTTGCCAGCGGCTGGATTGCCGACGAAAGCGCAGTAAAATTCTTAGAGAAATAAGCCAATTGGGGAGCAGACAGCATATGTCTGCTCCCTTTTTGTCTCTAATTATTAAAATAGTATTACGCAAATGTTACAGGATATACCGATCCCGCATTTCGTGAAAACGGCAGCGATCCCAATTGGAAGGCAGTTCCCTTTGCCCTCAGCGATATCGACGTGCATGTCACCATGTCTAACGTAGTTGCCATAAACGGCAAGCTGTTCATCACCACCGCCTGCCAGGAGCCTGAAGTTGCCATGCAGTATGTGAACTACTGCTACACCGAGCCCGGTAAGGATCTGGTTGCCTTCGGTGTTAAAGATCTCACCTACACCAAGGACGCAGACGGAAAAATTGCCTACACCGATCTTATGACCAAGAATCCTGACGGCATGAGCTTTGACATTGCCAACGTTTACTACACCTGTGCCCAGTGGCTGCCCACCGACCAGCAGCAGCAGTTCCTGGATCTCCAGTACTGCCCTGAGGCCACCGCCGCTTATCAGCTGTGGACCGAGGAATATGGCGACATACCATGCTGATTCCCTCCGCCTGCACCCTGACTGCTGAGGAAATGACGGAGCACTTCAACCTGGCTGGCGATGTACTGACTGCATTCACAGAAGCCGCTTCCCGTGTCGTCACCGGCGACCTCACCGAGGCGGATTACCGTCAGACCATCGCTGATTTGGAAGCCTCCGGGCTGGGTCAGATGGACGACATTTATGCCGGCGCTTATGCCCGCTATCTGGAAAACGAGGGTTAAATCGCACCATATATCCTAGGGCAGGTACCATGGTACCTGCCCCTTTTCTTCGCTCGTATGCCGCCATAACGCCTACGTAATACCTCTATACTGGTTCGGCATTTGTGTTTTACGGCAATGGCTGGTATGATAGGACCATAAGCTGTATCCTCCTGCAATTTTGTGTGGAAGCCAGCTTCATCATCCTGACGAAATTTCAATGCTCATTCTTCTTTCTAACCTCATATCCTTCTTCAAAGTTCTCTGTTTCGTCAGGATTTCCATCTACGGCAGATACACAGGCAGCCGCCGGTCAGGCTGTCTGTGTATCCCGTCCAATGAAAGGAGTTTTTTCATGAATCCCTACTATCCCAATCTGCTCTCTCCCATTAAAATCGGCAATGTGACTCTGAAAAACCGCATCTGCGTGGCGCCCATGAACCTTCGTGAGGTAGATCACAACGGCGGCTACACGGCGCGCACCATTGCATTTAATGAGAAATTTGCCAAGGGCGGCGTGGCGCTAATCACCATGGGCGAAGCCTGCGTTTCCCCGAAAACCGGCTCCTCCGAGTCCTTTATGCTGCGGATTACCAATCCCGGTGCCTACTTCTCTCTGTGTGATCTGGCGGAAACGGTTCACCGCTGGGGTGCAAAAATCTCCATGGAAATGAGCCATGCGGGTGCGCTATGTATTCCCGAAAACAACTTTGGCAACCAGCCCATGAGCGCCATTGACTATGTCAAGCCCAGCGGTGTTGCCGTTCGCGCGATGACCCTTTCGGATATGGAGGAGGTTGCGGAGGACTTCGGCAATGCCGCGCTCACCCTCAAGAATGCAGGTTTTGATATGGTTCAGTTCCATGCAGGCCACGGCTGGCTGATTCACCAGTTCCTCTCCCCGCGCACCAACAAGCGCACCGACGAGTTCGGCGGCTCCCTGGAGAACCGCTGCCGGTTCCCGATTATGTGCCTCCAAAAGATCCGCGAGAAGGTGGGCAAGAACTTCCCCATCGACATGCGCATGACCGGCGACGAGATCATTGAGGGCGGCTATCACATCGATGAGGGCAAGAGAATTGCCCAGATGCTGGCTCCCTATGTGGACATGATTCAGGTTTCCACCGGCGGCATTTTCCATCCCGATGCTACCGCGAGAATGTCCCCCGGTGTGTTTATGGAGAAGGGCTGCAATGTGGACTTTGCCACGGAGATCAAGTCCGTAGTAGATATCCCCGTCTCCACCGTTGCCGGTATCAATGAGCCGGACATGATGGAGGATGTAATCAAAAATAACCGCGCTGACCTGATTCTCATGGGTCGCGGTCTGATCTGCGAGCCGGAGATGCCCAATAAGCTGGCTGCGGGACGCTACGCCGACTGCAACCGCTGTCTCCGCTGCAACGAGTGCCATAACCGTCTGTTCGCAAAGAACTGGTTCCTGTGCACCCTGAACCCTGAGGTGGGCTTCGAGGGTCGTCTGCCCATGCCTGCCGCTCCGGAGAAGAAAAAGAAAGTGCTCATCGTGGGTGCCGGTCCCGGCGGCATGATGGCAGCCTGGACGGCTGCAAAGCGCGGGCACCAAGTCATTCTCTGCGAGAAGGGCAATGAATTGGGCGGTGCCATCCGCTTCGCCGATCATGTGTACTTCAAGCGTGACATGGCATATTGGCGGCACCAGATGGAGAACCGTCTGGCTGACTCCAATGTGGATGTTCGCCTGAACACCGCTGTGGATGCGGACTATGTCAACCAGATTCGTCCCGATGTACTGATTATCGCGGTGGGTGCCGATCCTGCCCGTCCGCCCATTCCCGGCCTTAGCAACCCCAAGGTCATTGTGGGCGCCACCATGCACTATGCGCCCCAGAACTACGGGGACAAGGTCGTGGTCATCGGCGGCGGTCTCATCGGCTGTGAATCCGCCGCAGAGCTCCATGCCGACGGTCGTGACGTGACCGTGGTAGAAATGCTGCCCGGTATTGCTCCCGGCTGCGGTCAGGCGCAGTCCAACGCCCTGCGGGTAGGCATGATCGGTGTGACGGTCATGACCTCCACCGCCTGCAAGCGCATCACCGACGAGGGCGTGTGGGTGCAGACCGAGGGTCAGGAGGAGCAGCTGCTCCCTGCCGACAGTGTGATTCTTTCCGCCGGTATGCGCCCCAGAACCTCGATTGTGGAGGAACTCCAGAAGGCTGTGGTGCCGGAAACCTACACCATCGGCGACTGCGCCGCCGCCAGAAAGATGGGCGATGCAATTCGTGAGGGTTACTACACTGCAATGAATCTGTAAGGGAAGCAAACTGTGCGTCCGAAGTTTCTTCGGGCG
>CAJKNS010000213.1 GCA_905201305.1 uncultured Eubacteriales bacterium | reverse complement strand
CCCTGTACGGTAAACTCAAAGCGATTTTCCACCAGCGTACCGGTAAAGGATCGGCTTCCGCCCCCTCTTCCGGTCAGGGTTCCCTCAATGACGCCGGGGGCTGTGATATGCAGCTCCATTTCATGCTCTACCACGGAGCCGGGACCCTCATACTCCTCTACGTCCATTCCCTTGGTAAACGCGATCATGTACTTACCTTCCAAACTCATATCATTCATCCTTTCTGTCCTGTTTGATTGGCTATGTCGAGTATAGCAGAGATCCCGTTCCAGCGGAAATGCTGAAAAAAGGAGCGATATTACATGAATGTAATATCGCTCCTTGATGTGCAGAGACCAGCTGTCCACAGCCTATTTGGAAGCCTGTACTTCATCAATATGCTGGAGTACGCTGTCCATCAGATAATGCACCGCAAGCTGTTTTTCCTCCTCGGTCAGGCTGTGTGCCGGACGGAGCATGGAAACATGGAGAATCGACGTGCTGCCGGTCTGTTCCGTCACCGCAAAGGCATACTCGCTGGCATGACCCAGCACCGTTGTCTCCGCCCGGATATCACCGACCATTGCCGGCTCGTATTCACAGCCCATCCGGTCCAATACGTCGAAGATGGCATACACAACCATACGGCGGGGACAGTTGACATTTCGTTTCAAGCTCGGCACTTTTTCTCCTTTCTCCCGAAAATGCACGTATCTTCTATTGCACTGGGCGAATCGGATCGGTCACATCCGGCAGCAGTCCGCTCAAAAGGCTGCTTTCTGCTTCCGCAGCACTTGAAATCAGAAATACAGCTTACCCAACCCAGGCGCGGAGCGACGAGGTTGCCTGACTATACAGGGTCAGCATCGTGTCCTGATTGGAGTCGTCGAATACGCAGCCAACAAGATAACACTCGCCGTCAATCACAGCCGATGCATAGCTGAAATTCTTGCCGTTCACCGTAAAGTCATTGGCAAGCCACTCCACACCTCCGGCGGAGAAGGTGTAGGATTCGTTGTTTGTGCCGCTTACGTTCTGGTTGTACGCAATCACTTCCTCCGGCGTACTGAGTCCGAATTCGGATGCCTTGCCGATTTCCACAGCGGAGCCCTGCCCCAAGTCGGCGTCGCTGTCCTCCTGCGTGGGATACAGGAACATCTCGTGGACGGTTCCGATGCCATTTGCGTTCAGCTGAACCTCCACATCTGCCACGCCGCCCAGTGCAAGAGAATCGTCTATGATGACCTTTACCCCGGCGCGCTCCGCGTAGTACATTTTATAGGTCACATCCGGCATACCGCTGCTCCGGAAGGATTGGATGATGGAGTGAATCTCTGCTGCGGCAGCTTCATCTCCCCTGGGATAGACGGTGATGATAAAATAACAGCCAAATGAGTATCCGTCCACTGCCATAACGACCACATCCATGGAGAAACCGTCATTGTCGGTACCTTCAAAGTAGATTTGGTAAGCCTCTGAATTACCCACCTGGTCAGGACCGGCGGTCAGAATCTGATAGTTTGAAAGCTCCAGACTCTGCACCAGTCCAGCGACAATGGCTTCCCGCTGGGATTCCACGTCGGAAAGGGAGTAGATCGGACCGTCAACATTCCAAAGATAGTCCATGGAGACAATACAGCCCTTCTCCTCATTGAGAAAGCCCATCCCATCCTCAGACGCCGTATAATCCGACGGAATTTCAATGGTGGCATTGAGAATATCAATGCTCTGCTCCACCATTTCCGCTGCCGGTTCTGCCGTTGGGTCTACCGCCGGTTCTGAGGTCGGTTCTGAGGTCGGTTCTTCTGTCGGCTCTGATGCGCTGGGTTCCAGAAGCACCGGCGACTGACTGACAATGGGAGCGGTTCCGCCGCCGCTTCCTGCCGAAGATGCTTTTCCTCTGCCGGAGAGCGTGATGGGGAGTATGATACAAAGGGCAATCACTGCCAGCAGCCCGCCTGCGGAAACCCAGGCGACAATCGGATTGGCTTTCAGATAGGAAATCAGCCCGGAAAGAACAGAAGGTTTTCCCGCAGCAGCACCGGTTTGATTATAGGGGTGCTGATAGACAGTCTGCCCGCAGCTCCCTTGCCCATAAGCGGCGGCTTGGGTGCGCTGGCTGATGCCGGCTGCCACCTGATCCTGCACGGAAACACGACCGCTCAGTGCGCCGAGGAATGCCGCCATGTTGGGGAAACGATCTTCAGGCTTTACCGCCAGCGCTCGCATCATCGCGTTTTCCACATGGGAAGGGATACGAACGCCCAGCTCTGACGGCGCTTTGATCGTGTCACCATGGATACGCTCCAACGAATCCGGCGGAAGCTGACCGGTGATGCAGCGGTACATCGTAGCGCCCATGGCATACACATCCGTCCAGGGACCCTGATTGCCGTGGCTGGAATACTGCTCCTCCGGCGCATACCCATGCTTTAAGATCACCGACACGCTCTTTCCGTCTCCCTGCGCAAACCGTGCCGCGCCGAAATCCAGCAGCCGGCTTTCTCCTTTGGTGGTGATATAGATGTTGTCGGGGCTGATATCCCGATGCAGCAGGTTCATTCCATGCACCTGTACCAATGCTTCCATAATTGGCTGGAGGATGGCAATCGCCTGCTCCCAGGGAATTCTATCCCCATTTTTTGACAGATACGCTTTCAGGCTCATGCCGTCTATGTATTCCATTACGAAATAGGCAGTGCCGTTTTCCTTGAAATAGTTCTGCACCGACACGATATTCGGCGTGTTTTGCAGCTTGGCAAGAATACGCGCCTCATCCAGAAAACGCTCCATGCCATACCGGTAGTCCGCTTCCACCCGTCCGGTCAGCGCCACAGTGTAGCGATCAGAATGCCGCGTGGCAAGCGCGGAGGGCATATACTCCTTGATTGCAACCTTGATTTCCAGCGTCAGGTCGTACCCCAGATAGGTGATACCGAACCCACCGATGCCCAGCACCTTGCCAACCAGGTATCTTCCGTTCAAGATGGTTCCCAGCGGCAGTGCCAGATACGGCTGCTCATCGTTTTCACAAAATCCGCAGTGCGGGCAGGGAATCCCCGGTTCTTTTTCCATGAAACAGCCATAACAAACACGTTCCGGATTCATGCGTCTGCCTCCTTCCTTGCTGCCATGACAAAAAGGTCATCCGATATCTGCCGCACCCGATCGGCATGCCGCAGAATCAGCGCCTCCAGCCATTTTTCCGCATTGACTGCTTTTAAAAATTCAATCTGTACCTCCAGCGGTTCAATGTAGAACTCGCCCGCATATGCCAGCACCCCTTCTCCTTCTGACAGCACCGGGATTTCGCGGAGCTCCTCCATTTTACCGTCCCTGGTCAGGTGGAAAACAACGGTCAGCTCCCGACTGACGGCATCCTCGCCTTGGAGTCTCTGGATGGTTCCGTTTTTCAAGCAATAACCTGTCATAATGGGTTACTCCTTGCTCACGACAAAGCGGTTGGCGTTGTCGCACAGGTAGAAGGTATCCCCGGCAGACATTTTTTCTGTCACATTGGCGGTCAGCTTTTTGCCGCCAGCGAAAAACGTGCCATAGGAGGAGCCCAGATCGGTGATGAGGAAGCAGTCTTCGTTCGGATCGTAGGCGACCTGGCAGTGCCGTCCGCTGATGCCCGGCGTATTTCTGTCAAACACGATGTTGCAGGCTGCCGGATCGCGCCCGATGATTACCTTGCCCTGCAAAAGATCAAAGCTCTGACCTGCATATTTTCCTGTCACGCCCCGCAGCACAGCGCGTGTTCCCACAGAACCGCGGCTGTCTCTGGCATTGCTTACGCCCGCAGCAGCGCCGGCATACACCGGGGTCCCCTGTTTCTTTTTATGGGACACGATCAGCAGGATGATTCCGCTGACCAGCGCAAGCACACCGAGGGGCAGGAATACATAGGCAAACCAGGTCTGAGCCCAGGAAATCCCGCCGCCCGCCATGGTGTAACGGATTTTTTCGCTGTCCAGAATTTTCACCAGCTCTGCGGAGGTGATTGCAAAGTTTACGCCCTCGCTTTTGCCCTGTTCATCCACAGCACCGGAGGAATTGATTCCAATCAGGAAGCCCCGGTCATCCACCAGCGGACCGCCGGAATTACCGTGGTTGATATATACGTCCATCTGGAATGCGCTGTAGTCGCTCCATACCGGCTTGGTGCGTTTGCTGATGATTCCCTTGGTCAGGGTAATGTCATTTTCATCGTAGGTGTTAAACTGCTGGCTGCTGCTTGCCACGCCCGGATATCCCAGGGCATAGGCGGTGTCGCCGATGGCAACCTTATCTGCATCCTTGATGGAAATCGCTTCCCGTTTCTCCGTCTTTGACGGCAATCGGATGATTGCAATATCCTTCTCATTAAAAGGGGAATAATAGACCACCTCTGCGGTAACATAATCGTTTTCCGCTGCGGAGAAGTATACCTGTACACCT
>CAJKNS010000212.1 GCA_905201305.1 uncultured Eubacteriales bacterium | reverse complement strand
TTTCTGGCGAAAAAGATCCGTCAGAATCCGCAGACGCATTTGTGCGGTGTTGCCTAAGATATATATTATAGATTGACCTCTGTCAAAAGTCAATATTCGCCGCTTTTGCTTTCCTAGTATCCCGCCAAACGCCCGGTATGTCAAGAACAAAACGGTATCAAACATTGCATTTTTATGTCATGGTTTTCGATCCGCTGCTATTCCTGACCCAGTAGCGTTTCCAGCTCCTCCGGGCTATGGGCAATGGCACAGGCGCCTGCCTTCCGCATTTCGTCAACATCGCCATACCCCCAGGAAACTCCAATGGTCGGAATTCCATGGGCAGCTGCGCCAACAACGTCAAAGGCAGTATCGCCTACCATCATGGTTTTCTGTTCTCTGCCCTCCAGCTCCAGCAGGTAGGCAATCACCGCTTCCTTGCTGTCTCTTCCGCTGTCCATGGACGCGCCGCAGATTCGAGTAAAATAGGGACTGAGTGCAAACTTATCTAGGATTTCCACCGCCGTGGATTCCGGCTTTGAGGTCGCCACATACAGCCGGTGCCCCTGCGCCTTCAGCGTCCGGAGCAAATTCTCAATGCCCGGATAGGGGACGTTTTCAAATTTTCCCACCGTCAGATACCGGCTTCGGAACACCGTAATGGCCTCCTCCACCCGGTCCTCCGGTACGCCGAACTTTGGAAAGCTCTCCCGCAGGGGCGGTCCCACAAAGCACCGGAGCTGTGTCCGGTCCTCTATGTGAATGCCAAAGTGGTCAAGCGCCAGCTGTGCGCATTTTGTAATTCCCTCGCCGGAGTCGGTGAGGGTTCCATCCAGGTCAAACAGAATAACCATGGTTCTCTCCTTGCTACAATGATTGCGGCAGCACCCCGCTCCTTATAAAATACCATATTTCGCGGTAAAATCCCAGTAAAATTCCCCCAGGTTACAGAAAAAAGGTCACCAAGCGGTGACCTTTTTTTGAATTGTTACTTATTCCGTTCTACCATGCTGACGGCATCGGCAATCAGCGCCGCAATTCCGTCGGTATCCAGCATGGAGGTGTCAATCGAGAGCATGGCGCTGCCGGCATCGCCCCACTTTTTGTGGGTAAAGAAATTATAGTAGTCCGCCCGCGCCTTATCCTGCTTTTTGATGGTTTTCTCAGCCAGAGTCGGATTGGTGATGGACTGCTCCGTCATCACCCGCCCTACCCGATACTCCATGGGCGCATGGAGGAATACTGTAAGCAGGTTTTTCTTCTCGCGCAGGATGTAGTCCGCGCAGCGCCCAACGATCACGCAGTTGTCTGCCTGGGCAACCTTGCGGATGATATTGAACTGTGCAAATGCCAGCTGCTGGTTCAGCGGCAGATTGTCGCTGGTGGCAGCGCCGGTCATATACAGGCTGTAAATCAAGCTGCCGCTGGGCTTTTCATCGTAATGCTGCATTGCCGCAGGGGAAAAGCCGCTCTCTTCCGCAGCCATGGTCAGGATTTCTTTGTCATAAAAGGCGTATCCCAGCCGCTTGGCTACCTTTTCACCAATCTCCCGTCCGCCGGATCCAAACTGTCTTCCAATTGTGATAATCATAGGAACACCGCCTTATCTAAAATTTGGAGCTATGTGCCCATCTTCATCTTTAGAATAGCACTTTTCGTAGAAAATATCAACTTTTAATTTAAAACAATTCCCGGTTTTATCTACTATGCACAATTAGAATCTCGAAATTCCGTCAAAACCGCAAAACCTTAATCAAATTGGTAGAGCCGCTGATGCCAACGGGAATGCCCGCCGTAACCACAGCCAAATCGTCCTCCCGTACATAGCCCAGGTCCCAGGTGCGGCTTCGGGCAAGATTCAGGAGCTTATCGGTTGAATCCACCACCGGCGCCAGAGCCGTTTCCACACCCCAGACCAGGCTCAAAAGCCGCCGGGTTCGCTCGTCCACCGTCAGTGCCAGAATCGGGCAGCCGGGACGATACCGCGCCACCGCTTTGGCAGTAATGCCCCGGTTGGTAACGGTAACAATCGCCTTGGCGTCCAGCTCCATGGCAGTGGTACAGCAGGCGCGGGAAATGGCAAGCCCCACATTGCAGCTGTGGACGATCTCCTGTCCGCAGAAGTCCTTCCAATAATCAATGCCGCCCTCCACATGCTGTGCAATATCCGCCATGGTGGTCAGCGCCTCCACCGGATATTTGCCGGAGGCGGTTTCGCCGGAGAGCATCACGGCGCTGGCGCCGTCATACACCGCCTGCGCCACATCGTTGACCTCTGCCCGGGTGGGACGGGGATTGCGGATCATGGAATCCAGCATCTGCGTGGCTACAATGACGTTTTTCCCCGCCTTTCGGCAGCGTCCGATGATTTCCTTCTGGAGCACGGGCACCTGATAGCTGGGCACCTCCACGCCGAGATCGCCTCGGGCTACCATAATGCCGTCTGCCGCAGCAATGATCTCATCGATGTTGTCAATGCCCTGCTGATTTTCAATCTTCGCAATGATCTCCATGCTGCCTGCGCCCACCCGCTCCAGCAGATTGCGGATATCCATCACGTCCTGGGCGGACCGGGTAAAGGAGGCAGCAATAAAATCAAAGCCATTTTCCACCGCGAACAGAATATCGCTGCGATCCTGAGGGGACAGGAACGGCAGATCCACCGGAGTCCCGGGCAGATTGATGCCCTTGTGGTCCTTCACCTCTCCGCCGTTTGCCACGGTGCAAATCACATCATCCCCGGAAATCTCCCGGACAATCAGCTCAATGAGTCCATCATCCACGCAGATGCGCACCCCGGGCTCTACTACGCGGCTGAGGTTGGGATAGCTGGTGGAGCAGCCCGTCTCGTCGCCCACCCGGTTATCGCCGTAAAACGTGAACGTCTCGCCCGCCTTTAATACCGCTCTGCCCCCCTGGAACAATCCGGTCCGGATTTCCGGTCCCTTGGTATCGCACATGGTGCCAATGGGCAGCCCCAGTTGCTCCCGAATCTCCTGAAGCAGATTCAATTGCGCCAGATGGCTGTCGTGATCCCCATGGGAAAAGTTCATCCGGGCAACATTCATGCCCCCAAGGCAGAGTTTTTTCAGTACTTCCTTATCCATGGTAGCAGGTCCCATGGTACAGATAATCTTTGTTTTGCGCATTGGAAAACCTCCTTACCTCCCGGCACATCATTCTATGCTTCCCTGCCCCACGGTTTCTTTGGGGCATATTGGTCTTCACTGTGCTTACATTATACCATACGTTTGTAACAACGCAAGCAAAAACCGTCCCATTTCCCCGAATTTTTGCTTAAGGCAATACCGCGCAAATGTGTCTGCGGGCTACAGCCGATCTTTTGCGCCGCCAATTCATGAGGTATTGCCTTGAAAATGCCGCCCACGATCCCGCAGACGGCATTTATTGTTTATATTTTGCGCTCTTCCGCGCAAAAGCGCATAACGATCAGCGGAGCGTCCCATCAACGTCAAATGCCCCCGAACGGAAATAAAACCGTTCGGGGGCATGTTTCATGTTTCGTTTCAGGCGATTAAGCCTCAGGCAGTCCGTTGTCGCAGTTATGGCATTTTCCGTTCTCGTCCAACGGCGAACCACACTTGCTGCAGAATCTGACTACAGGCGCACTCTGGGGTTTCTGAGCATTCTGAACGTTCTGAACATTCTGAGCGTTCTGTGGGTACTGGGTATTCTGGAAGTGAGAGGGCTGCTGCGGGTACTGCGTACTCTGAGGATTCTGAGGATTCTGAGGATTCTGAGGATTCTGAGGATTCTGGCGGTTCTGATGCTGTGCTGCCTTCGCCTGAATCTGCTGGCGCAGGCCGCTCATGTCGGGAGCTGCAAAAACGCTGTCCTTCTCCTCTTTTCCGTTCTGGTTGCGGAGCTTATTGTTAATGGAGATCACGTTCTTCAGCAGCAGAATCGCCATCATCAGCAGCTCATACATCAGACGGATCAAAATGGGGCCAAGGATCATAATCAGGATGCCGTAGCCGCCCAGCCAATGGCGATGCCCAAAGAAGTCCTCCGGTGCGGCAAAGAGCATAAAGAAGCCCAGAATAATCAAGTCTGCCGTGAAGAAAATGTACAGCGCCTGCAGGATCTTCTCTACGATCAGGTACTTGAAATTGAAGGTATCGTGCAGGAACTTTCCAAACGCATTGAGCTTTTCCCGGCGGCTTTCGGGGACAATAAACACAAAGGCCAGAACCGTGGCAACCACAGCCAGAATTCCTCCGATGATGCTGAATACACCGAGCTGTTCGAACACATTTAAAGCATTCATGTTTTTCTCTCTCTTTCTTTACGTAATTGCTCAGGGGAATCGTTCCTCTAAAAGCGAAAATTAGCATACTCCAAAACTCGAACTTTGTCAAGATGAAATCCGCATCGAACGAATTGTCCCGTGGAAGGAATGGCTATCCCTGATTCGGCCGTGCTATT
>CAJKNS010000211.1 GCA_905201305.1 uncultured Eubacteriales bacterium | reverse complement strand
TCTCCTCGCCCTGCCCCTTGGAATCATCAATTTCCCTCTGCCACCGGCTGAATGGCAATCGCCTCCGCCATGATCTCGTTGAAATCATCGGCGGTCATGCCTTCGAGGGCGCTGTTGATGGCGCTTACCAGCGCGGTGTTGCCCTTCTGAACGGAAATGCCAATGTTGACATTCTCCGCACGCTCTTCATCGGTGAACTGGAAGTCGCCGTCGGTGCCGGAGAAGTCCAGAATCTTCATGTCGGGATAAGCCGCAACGGCACCCTGGGCAGTGGGCATATCGGTGCAGATGAAGTCAACCTGGTTGCTCTCCAGCGCCATGAGCATTGCGGGAGCCGTCTCGGAAGCGGTGAGGATATTGGCATTTTCAATCTGAGGCAGGCACTTGTCATACCAGATGGTAGCAATCTGCGCGGTGCAGGTGCCGCCCGCCAGATCGGCAATGGACTTTGCCTCTGCATAGGGGCTGTCATTCTTGGTAACGCAAACGATGGTAGCATAGAAGTAGGGACCTGCAAAATCCACCTGCTCGCTGCGCTCTGCGGTCATGGACTGACCGGCAATAGCAGCGTCAATGGTACCGGCCTGTACAGAGGGCACCAAGGAATCCCAGTCGGAACGAATGACTTCCAACTGCCAACCGTTGGCTTCGCAGATCTTCTTGGCAATCATAATGTCGTAGCCGTTGGCATACTCGTTGGAGTCCTTGATGGGAACAGCGCCGTTGCTGTCGTCGGTCTGGCTCCAGTTGTAGGGCGCATAGGCGCACTCCATTGCTATGGTAAATACGCCATCCTCCAGACCGGGAATGGCAGCAGTCTCAGAGCCGGCAGTTTCACCACCGGATGCAGCAGCGGAAGCGGCTTCCTTCTGGGATGCAGCGGACGCAGAGTCAGAGCTGCCGCAGGCAGCCATGCTCAGCACCATGGTCAGGGACAGCAGCAGTGCAATGATTTTTTTCATAGGGATCATCCTCCATTTTTCTCAGGACTCCAACCATTTGGAGCTCCTAAATAAATCAGCCATGGACGCGGGAGCATCCATGGCTGATAACTGTACATAGCAGAAAACAAAACCATGCTCATAGCGCTCCACAGGATTGTGGCAGTCCGGCGGATATTCTCCGACGACCCAGGCAACAGCACGCAGGTACGAAACTGTCCCTTCGGCGGCATTCCCTTTCCCCAAGGTCGGATACCTGTCCTTGACTCCGGGTACTGATGTTTGCCGCGCCTCTATTTGCAGATTGATTATGGCGGTATCATAGCACCATCCTGCATTTCTGTCAAGCGCTCTGGTTCGATTTGGAACTTTGACGAAAGTTTACAGTCCCGGCAGTGCAGAAATTAGGGATTCTGACGTCCGCCGCAGCCTCTGTTCCGTCCGTTTCCTCCGCTCGGCAGCGCAGGCAGTCTGCCGCGGTCTTCACCGCCGCGGTTTTCCTCCCGATTTTCCCGGGCTTCACGAGTTTCCTGACCTTCATTCTGGCAGCTGCACCGTCTCTGGCACCCGCAGCTTCTGCCGCAGACCCGCTCCCGATCTGACTGGGGGAAGAACGCCTGCACCGGGAACTGCATTCTGGAGAACGCCTCGCAGGGATTCTCCGGTACGCCGCAGCCCTGATCGGTGCAAGCCTTTTCGGGCATGCAGTAATCATAGCTGGGAATCAGCAGCTGGGTTTGCCGCTCCAGACGGATGAGACTGAACTGTCCCAGGGTCACCGTCAGCAAACGGTTCTGTCCCGAGAGCACCAGCTCGTCGTCAAATGCCTCAGCCACTGCCTCGGGCAGTGCGGTTCCCTGGCAGCTGCAGGTGGGACGGTGGCACTGGCATACCTCCTGAATTCTTGCCCGCAGAATCACCGGGTCGATTGCCTCTACCACTGCTTCCGGCAGCTCGCCGGATACCGTTGCGCCGGTGCTGGTAAACACCCGTGCTCCCTCGTCGCCGCCGAACAGAGTGACCCGCTTGTTGAAGGTTGCCAGACCATAGATGGCAGCGGGACGAACGGCACAGAGCACCGCATCGGCAATAATCCGATAATAATACTGGATGCTGACGCAGTAATAGTCGTCCTGATAGTTGATGGGCTCTACCCCAACCTCTGCATACAGCAGCTCCGCCGACCGCGCCTTGACACTGGTGGCGCATTCCAACGTCTCCTGGCTTTCCTGGGTCAGATAGACGGTCAAATCCTCCATGCAGTCCTGGTCACGGCAGGCATCCATGATTTTCTGGGTGCTGATACACACCGCCTCTCTGACATTACCGAAGTCAGATACCGTACTCATGCAATCTTGCATTGCTGTTTGCCTCCTCACATCCGAATTTGGATCGCTTCCAGTGCAGTCTATGCCCCGACGCAAATTTGGTGTGTTTTCTTCGGCAATTTCCGCAGAAAATGCAAATACCCCGATACAGGAGGCTCCTGTATCGGGGTCGTGGATTCATTTACAGTTAGATTACATTAGATTACATCAAAAGTGCTCGCCTGCATAGGTGCCTGCCACATAGCCGCTGGACACCGCAAAGGACATGTCGTTGAGAATCTGCTTTTTGATGCCAGCCATGTTGAGGAACCGTCCGGACGCCAAATCGCCCACGACAAACAGGCCTGCAACTACGCCGCCATCCGCTGCCTTTGCCTGCATATGCTCGTCAATCTCTACACCGCCAAAGGCGCCGTCGGTGCCCAGGGACGCCTTTACCGCATAGTAAGGCGCTTCGTTCATGGGCACCATCCAATCTGCGGGCTTGTAGCAATCCCAGTCCATGCCGGTTTCCGCTGCATGATTGTAGGTCGCAATGGTTTCTGCCAGCTTCTTTGCAGGTACGCCGATCTTCTCTGCCAGCTCTTCCACGGTATCCGCCATAAACAGCACGCCGTCGTTCTTCTCCAGCGCAGGCAGCATATCTTCCTTTGCCTCTTCCATGGTTTTCGGGAACTTGCTGGCGCCAAAGGGCATGGTCAGCTGGGGCTGGGGCTGATTATCCCCTGCTTCGATGGTATGCCGCAGACTGTTTTCATCAAAGATTACAAACGCTTTGCCCTCAGGCTGCTCCACCTGTACAGAACCGGAATCGAACACGCCCATGCGGAGCTGAGACGCCTCGCTGACAAACCGTTCGCCGTTCAGGTTGACATAAATCGAAAATGCAGAGTTCCCCATATCGCCCATTACCCGGCTGCGGCACATGGTCATGGGTCCCATCATGCGGATGGTGAGATTGGTGGTGTCCATCTTTGCCCCCGCCTTTTCCGCCAGCACCAGACCGTCGCCGGTGTAGCTCCGGTTCATATGGGGACTTTCGCCCATATAGGGCTGCGCTGCCGCCAGCTGCGGATAGTATTTCTTAACGAACTCCTCATTGCGGATCCAGGCGCCGCAAGCCAGAATCACTGCCTGGCAGGAAAACTCCAGCTCTCCCTCTGCATTGTGGGCTTTTACGCCAATGACCTTGCCGTCCTGAGTCAAGATTTCATCGGTTACGGTTTCCGTGAGGATCTCGCCGCCCAGTTCCCGAAGCTTCTGGGATGTGACCTCCACAAACATCTTGCCAGAGCCGCGTCCAGGACCGCCATACTGGGGTCCCAAAGGGCCGTCTTCCTCATCAAACACATAGCGTCCCACCGTGAACTTGTCGATCTCCTCCTTGGGCGCAATGGAGGTAAACCAGTCAAAAAACTGTCCGGTGCCCTGAATCATCGAAGCCGCCAGCTTTCGATCCAACCGCCAATACGTCTCATCCATGCGGTTGCGCATGTAAAGCGCTGTGGTATCCGGCAGATTCCGCTCCTTCTGCCACTGGCTGCCGAAGGTACGCATGGTGGACGCCATGACCATGCCGCCGCCCAGCCGTTTATCCTTCTCCAGTACAACCACCTTTTTCCCCAGCGTCGCTGCCCGGCATCCGGCAATCAGACCGCTTCCGCCGCCGCCAATCACCACAAGATCACACTGCTTTTTTCCCATAACTGTAATCCTCCCAGTATAATAGTTTCATTCCAACATATTTTAGCACATGCCGTAATTCCCCGCAATTAGCAGTTTCTGTGGCTCCGGTATCATTTCCAGTACATTCCCCCCGGTTTCGTGCATAAAATGGACTGGGAGGTGACCACATTGGACTTTGGTATCACCGGCGTTGCCGCCATTACGGTGCTGTGCTTTCTGCTGGGACAGGCAGTGAAGGCAACCGGGAAGCTCTGCCGCTGGATTCCGGTAATCTGCGGCGCTGCCGGGTGTATTCTGGGGCTTCTGGGCTGGAAGCTGATTCCGGATTTCCCGGCATACGACCCCATTACCGCTGCGGCAGTGGGTGCTGTATCCGGCTTTGCTGCCACCGGCGTCCATCAGGTGTATAAGCAGATCAAGAAAAGCTAAGGCAATACCGCACAAACCGGCAAGAGAGTCTGACGAGAGATTTTTCGTCAGAAAAAGGTGTAAAACCGCAGG
>CAJKNS010000210.1 GCA_905201305.1 uncultured Eubacteriales bacterium | reverse complement strand
AAAGGAAGCCTGCCTGTGCCACGAGGGCGAGCGCCCGGTAAAGCGCTACCGCAGCATTCGGGTGAAATATTTAGACGAGCGGTTTCAGCCCCAGGAGCGGACGTTTTTGGGCTTTCCGGCGCAGATTATTCAGCATGAGATGGACCATTTTGAAGGAAAACTCATCTGAAGCGTTCATAATCCGAAATCGGACTTGTAGCAGAAGGAAAGCCGTGTTATAATAATCCAGAATTTCATAATCTCAAAGGCAGCACCACATAATTTGGCAAGAAGATTTGGCGAGGATTTGTGTGGGAAAAGGACCGCCAAAGCTCGCAGACACAATTGTGAGGTGTTGCCTAAAAAACAAAGGAGTTTTAGCGTGCATAAGTACATCGGCGATCGGGCGTTTTACGGTCGCGTTTTAAAGGTTATGATTCCCATTGTGATTCAGCAGGGCATCACCAACTTTGTGGGACTGCTGGACAATATCATGGTGGGGCAGGTGGGCACGGAGCAGATGTCCGGCGTTGCCATCACCAATCAGCTGCTGTTTATCTTCCAACTGTGCATTTTCGGCAGCCTGTCCGGCGCCGGTATTTTTTGCGCCCAGTATTTTGGCAAGGGAGATCAGGAAAAGGTAAAAAGCGTATTCCGCTATAAGGTCCTCACCACCGGCGCCATTACCTTGCTGGCAATGGCGATTTTCTGGTTCTTCCGTGAGCCGCTGATTCGGCTGTTCTTAACGGACACGGGCACCGGCGGCGACCTGGAAGCGACTTTGAGCTATGGCAAGACCTATCTGGAGATTATGATGGTGGGGCTGATTCCCTTTGCCATTGTGCAGATGTATTCCTCTACCATGCGGGAAACCGGTGAAACGGCGATTCCCATGAAGGCAAGCACCCTGGCAGTCCTGGTGAACATGTGCTTTAACTATGTGCTGATTTTCGGTAAGCTTGGCGCGCCGAAGCTGGGGGTTGCCGGTGCCGCGATTGCAACGGTGATTTCCCGGTTTGCGGAGCTGGCGTTCATCCTGATCTATGCCAAGGTGAAGCGGGAAAGGTTCTCCTATCTCACCGGCGTTTACAAGACCCTGCGCGTTCCCATGGGACTTACGAAAGAAATCACCATCAAGGGCATGCCCCTGATGGTCAATGAACTGATGTGGTCCCTGGGTACCACGTTGATTGTCCAGTGCTACTCCACCCGGGGACTGGATGCGGTGGCAGCCTATAATATCTCCAGCACCGTCAACAATTTCTTCTCCATGGCGGTGCTTGCCATGGGAACCGCCATCTCCATTATGGTGGGGCAGGAGCTGGGCGCAGGCGAGTTTGAGCAGGCAGTGGATACCAACCGGAAGATGACCGCCTTTGGCGCAGTGCTTTGTATGGGCGCTGCGGTGCTGCTTGCCATATTTGCTCCGCTGTTCCCGAAAATCTACAATACCACGGATTATGTGCGGGAGCTGGCACGGAATCTTTTGTGGATCGACGCCATTTTCCTCACTGCCCGGGGGCTGTACAACAGCTGCTATTTCACCCTGCGGTCCGGAGGAAAAACACTGCTGACGTTTCTGTTTGACAGCGTATCCATGTGGGTCCTGAATCTGCCGGCAGCGTTTATTCTGGCGCATTTTACTGGACTGCCGCTGATTTCCATGTATGTGGTGGTGCAGATTGTGGATGCGCTGAAAACCACGCTGGGCTTGTATCTGGTAAAGAAAGGAATTTGGATCAATAATCTGACATAAAGACAAAAACCGGCGCGTTGCAAAACTTGTTGCAGCGCGCCGGTTTCTTAGGTAATGTACGGTTAAGCCTCCAGCCGGTATTTTTTATGGAACTGATTGAATTCCTTGACAAAGGAGGGCGCCTGATCGGACTGATCGGACTTGAGCTCCGTGAGATAATCGTGAACCTCAAAGGCGGAATTGCGAATCTGAATGATGCACACGCCGATGTTGGAGCAGTGATCGGAAACCCGTTCGCAGTTGGTGAGGATGTCGGTGAGCACCAGACCGGTGCCAATGGAGCATTCTCCATCCTGAAGCCGGCGGATGTGCCGGTTGCGAATCTCGGTGGTGAGATCGTCGATGACCTCCTCCAGGGGCTCCACGTGACCGGCAAGACGGTCATCGTTTGCCTGGAAGGCGTTCATGGTCAGCTCCAGAATTTCCGTTAATGCGGCAAACAGCGTGGTGAGCTCATTGGTGGCGGCCTCCGAAAAGGTGTAGCCGTTTTTGTGCAGCTCCAGGGCGCTTTCCGCCAGATTGGTGGCATGGTCGCCGATGCGCTCAAAATCGCCGATGACATGGAGCAGCTCGAAAATCTCACGGCTTTCCTCCACCCGGAGCTCCCGGGCAGAGAGCTTGACCAGTGCGGTTGCCAGCTCGTCGTCCATTCGGTCCAGTTGCTGCTCCTGCTGCTCCACCTTGTCATAGAGCTTCTGGTCGTAGCCGGACAGAAGATGGAGGGCGTCTAAAAGGGCGCTTTTTGCCACCTGACCCATGGTGACCACCTGCTCCCGGCACTGCTCAACCGCGAGAATCGGAGCATTCATCAGGCGCTCGTCCAGAAATACGGTTTTCTCCTTGGCTTCGCCCTTGTCAGGCACCATGAGATTGGCAAGCCGCACCAGCTGATGGGAGAAGGGCAGAAGAATCAGTGTGGTGATGATGTTAAAGATGGAGTGCACCCCCGCAATGGCAAGGGGCGTAATGGGAAGACCGGTAATGGGGAAATGGAAGATGGCGTTGAGCCCGTAGAAGCCAATCAGGCAGATTACGGTGCCAATGAGATTGAAGCTCACATGGACCGCTGCCACCCGGCGGGCGTTTTTATTGGTGCCGATGGAGGAAAGCAGCGCTGTGACACAGGTGCCGATGTTCTGCCCCATAATAATGGGGATTGCCATGCCGTAGGTGATGGAGCCGGTGAGAGAAAGCGCCTGGAGAATGCCCACGGATGCTGCCGAGGACTGAATGATTCCCGTAAATGCCGCGCCCACCAGCACGCCCAACAGGGGATTGTTAAACCGGGTGAGCATGGAGTCAAAGCCCGGCATGTCAGTCAGAGGCGCCATGGCGTTTTTCATCAGCTCCATGCCGAACATCAATACTGCAAAGCCGCAGAGAATGGAGCCGGTGTCCTTTTTCTTCTCGCTTTTGGCTGCCATAATCAGAATCACGCCGATGAGGGCAAGAATCGGGGAGAAGTTCTCGGGCTTCAGCATGGAAATCAGCAGATTGTCGCCTTCAATGCCCGCCATGCTGAGAATCCAGGCGGTGAGGGTGGTGCCGATGTTGGAGCCCATAATCAGTCCCACCGTCTGGCTCAGCTCCATAATGCCGGAGTTTACCAGTCCCACCAGCATAACGGTCATTGCCGACGAGGACTGAATGGCAATGGTGATCCCAGCGCCCAAAAGCAGGCTTTTAAAGGGATTGGAGGTGAGCTTTTTCAGGGTCAGCTCCAGCTTTCCACCTGCGATTTTTTCCAGGCTGGAGGACATGATATGCATGCCGAACAGGAAAAAAGCAAGTCCTCCGCACAGGGTAAATACAGAAAATATGTCCATCTATGTAACATCCTCCTTTTGTCATGGTAAAGAATATCAGAGCAATGTAAAGCGTATATAGGCACTTATGTAAAATCGGTGTAAAAAATGCGGGGGCGCTGCAGATTGCAGCACCCCCGCAATCCGGTTATTCCGGGAACGTTACGGTGATGGTGGTGCCAACCCCCACGGTGCTCTCCAAATGGATTTTGGCATTGTGGCGTTCTGCCACATGCTTGACAATGGAAAGCCCCAGACCTGTGCCGCCGACCTCTTTGGAATGGCTCTTGTCAACGCGGTAGAAGCGCTCGAAGACGCGGCTCTGGTCGGCGTAGGGGATACCGATGCCGGTGTCAACGACGGAGAGCGTGACGGTCTGGCCATTCTGCCAGACGGAAACAGTGACGCTGCCGCCGGAAATGTTATACTTGATCGCGTTGTCGCAGAGGTTATAGACCATCTCCTGCAGCAGCTGCTCAACACCTTCGATCACGGCGTGCTGGCCGGACAGAGTCAGCGTGATATCCTGTTTCTGCGCGACCGGCCGCAGGCTCTCGATCACCTGGCCGGACAGCGTGTACAGGTCGACCGGCGATTTGGAGAAGTTCGCCGTGCCTTCGTCCAGCCGCGACAGCTGGATGATATCGTCGACAAGGTCGATCAGCCGCCGGGACTCGCGATAGATATCGCCAGAGAACTCCTGCATCTTTTCCTTGGGCACCATGCCCTCCTTCATCAGCTCGGCAAAGCCCGTGATGGAGGTCAGCGGCGTCTTGAGCTCGTGCGACACGTTGGCCGAGAATTCCCGGCGCAGCGCCTCGCGCTGCTCACGTTCGGTCACGTCCATGAAGATGATGATCGTGCCCGTCACATGACCGGCTGTGATGACCGGATTGGCAAACAGCTGCCAGGTCCCACC
>CAJKNS010000209.1 GCA_905201305.1 uncultured Eubacteriales bacterium | reverse complement strand
CAGCCATAGAGCTTGCCGGCGCCGCCAACCTCACGAAGTGCGGTGCAGGCGTTGCACAGGGAGCCGGCGGTATCAATCATGTCGTCAAAGATGATGCAGTCCTTGCCATGAACGTCGCCAATGATGTTCATAACCTCACAGGAGTTTGCCTTCTGGCGGCGCTTGTCTACGATGGCAAGGCTCATGCCGACCTTCTGTGCAAAGGTACGGGCGCGGGCAACGGAGCCAACGTCGGGGGAAACAACCACCATCTTTTCACGGACTTCCTCGGGAAATTTGTCCAGATAGTACTTGACGAATACGGGGTTGCCCAGCAGGTTGTCTACGGGAATGTCGAAGAAGCCCTGAATCTGGGAAGCGTGGAGGTCCATGGTCAGTACGCGGTCGGCACCGGCGGTGGTGATGAGGTTTGCCACCAGCTTTGCGGAGATGGGATCGCGCGCCTTTGCCTTACGATCCTGGCGGGCATAGCCAAAGTAGGGGATAACGGCAGTGATACGGGCAGCGGATGCACGGCGCAGTGCGTCAATGAGAATCAGCAGCTCCATCAGGCTGTCGTTGACGGGCTTACAGGTGGACTGGATGACGAACACGTCGCAGCCACGGACGGTTTCGTTGATGGAAACGGAAACCTCGCCGTCAGCAAAGGTCTTCACCTCGCTGTCGCCCATGGGCATACCAAGACGCTGGCAGATGGCTTCCGCCAGAGGCTTGTTGGCGTTCGCGGAGAAAATCTTGATGTCCTTGCTGTGAGAATACATACTTTATACCTCTCTTTTCTTTATTGGAGGGGATCCCCCAGAGCTTACTTCAGTTTGCCGTATTTCCGGCGCTGTTCTGCCCAGCCGGGCTTGTTGGTCTGGCGCTCCCGGGCGATGGCAAGAGAGCCGGCGGGAACATTTTCGGTGATGGTGGAGCCGGCGGCAACATAGCTGCCCTTTCCAATGGTGACCGGAGCGACCATGTTGGTGTTGCAGCCGATGAAGCAGTCGTCTTCAACGGTGCAGCGGTATTTGTTCTTTCCGTCATAGTTCACGGTGACGGTGCCGCAGCCGAGATTGATCCGCTCACCCAGATCGGTGTCGCCCACATAGGTGAGGTGAGAGATCTTGGTGCCGTTGCCGATGGTGGAGTTTTTGAGCTCTACAAAGTCGCCGACCTTGATGTCGTTGCCAACGGTGCAATTGGGGCGGACATAGGCAAAGGGACCGACATTGGTGCGCTCACCGATGGTGGAATCATATACCTGAGAGGCGTTGACCGTGGAGCCTGCGCCTACCACTGCGTTTTCCAGCAGAGAATTGGGACCGATGACGGCACCGGATGCAATGGTGGTGCTGCCCTTTAAAATGGTGCCGGGCATGAGGACTGCACCGGATGCCACTTCGGCAAAGGGACCCACATAGCAGTTGTCGAAATCCCAGACTTCTACTCCGTCGGCATAGAGGTAGTAGTTGCGCAGCCGCTTGAAAATGCTCTGGAAATCTGCCACAGCGCCGGGATCGGAGATTGCCATGGCGCCGTCGGCTTCGGTGAGCTCGGTGCCCAGAACCGAGGCAAAACGAGCCAGGTCAAAGTTGGCGGCGTCCATCACGGAAGCGATGGACTCGGCGGAAACGGTGTAGCAGCCGCAGCCCTCCAGCATGCCGGCATCCTCGGCGTCCTGGGTGAACTCGTTGACGGCACCCAATGCCCGACCACCCAGCAGTGCCGGAGCCGTGACCACCAAAAGAGAATCCTCTGCCTGGGAGAGAAAATCCCGGAGGTCAGCTGCTTTGGGATCAGGTCCTGCGGTGGTGACAGCAGAAGCCGGGAAGCAGGCAAGCGCCGCATCCCGGAATTCGTCGTCACAGGACAGGAGAAATCTCGTATAGCCACTGTCACGCATCAGACGAACCATCCAGGAAAGTAAGGGGCTTCCGGACATGGGCTGAAGCATCAGGGGCTTCTTCAGCCCGGTGGTATCACGGTCATCGGGCAGGCAAATAATCGCAGATTGCTCAGACAAACAATTCACGCTCCAAATCTGTGAAATAATTTATTCAACTTGTATGGTAACATTATATCAGGATTCCCCATGATTGTACAGGGATGCAAGAAAAAATTTCTCATGGAAATCCGGTGGAAAATCGTCGAAACAACCAAAAAGTATTCGGAAACGAAAAACGGTGCATTACACATATTGGTAATGCACCGTAGAATTCAGATATTCTTGAAATTATCCTTGACCTTTTCAAAAAAGCTCTTGCGCTTAGCATAGGTCTCCTCACCGGAAGCGTCGGCAAACTTCTTCAGCAGATCCTTCTGCTCCTTGTTCAGGTTCTTGGGGGTCTCGATGGTAACGGTTACGTACTGATCGCCCCGGCGGTTCTGATAGCCCACCACGGGAATGCCCTTGCCGCGCAGGCGGAAGGTGGTGCCGGTCTGGGTGCCCTCGGGGATGTTATAGCGCACCTTGCCGTCCAGGGTAGGAACCTCCAGATCGCCGCCCAGTGCAGCCTGGACAAAGGTGATGGGAATTTCGCAGAGCACATCGCTGCCGTCCCGCTCAAACAGAGAATGGGGCAGCACATTGACCTCTACCAGCAGATCGCCCTTGGGACCGCCGCCGGTACCAACAGAGCCTTCGCCCGCCACGCGGACAGCCTGACCGTTATCCACACCTGCGGGAATTTTGACGGAAATCTTCTTGTTTTTGCGGACCTTGCCCTTACCGCGGCAGGTGGGGCAGGCGTTTTTCACAACCTTGCCGCTGCCGCCGCAGCGCGTACAGGTGGTCTGCTGCTGCATGGCGCCAAAGGGGGTCTGACGGACGGTGCGGGTTACGCCGCTGCCGCCGCAGTTGGGACAGGTCTCCGGCGCGCTGCCATCGGCGGAACCGGTGCCATGACACTTTGCGCAATCCTCAATCCGGGAAGCGGTAACCTCCTTTTCACAGCCAAAGGCTGCCGCTTCAAAGGTCAGGGTTACGCTGGCACGGACATTTTCACCCTTCCGGGGACCGTTTCTGCGGGCGGAACCACCGGAGGCGCCGCCGCCAAAGAAATCGTTGAAAATGCTGCCCAGATCCACGTCAAATCCGCCGACGCCGCCGGCAAATCCGCCGCCGAAGCCACTGTCTGCGGCATAGTTGGGGTCAACGCCGGCAAAGCCATACTGGTCATACCGGGCGCGCTTGTCGGAATCGGACAAAACCTCATAGGCTTCGCCCACTTCCTTGAACTTTTCCTCGGCTTCCTTATCGCCGGGGTTCAGGTCAGGATGGTATTTCTTTGCCAGCTTCCGGTAAGCCTTCTTTATTTCATCATCGCTGGCGGTTTTGCTGACCCCCAGGACTTCATAATAATCTTTTTTCTCTGTATCTGCCATGATCTCACCTCGTTATCTCCCAGAATAAACAGCCATAGGTGGAGAGCGAAGCAATGCCGCTCTCCACCCCCGAATTGTTCATTACTGGTCGTCGTCTACAACCTCGTAGTCGGCATCTACCACGCCGTCGTCACCCTTACCGGTGCTGCTGGCGTTACCGGCGTCAGCGCCGCCCTGCTGAGCAGCCTGCTGCTGATAGAGCTTCTCGGAGATGCTGTAGAACGCCTGCTGCAGTGCTTCGGTGTCAGCCTTGATGGCAGCGGTATCGTTGCCCTTCAGCGTCTCACGGAGCTTTTCAATGGCAGCCTTGATGGGAGCCTTCTCGGACTCGGTGACCTTGTCGCCCAGCTCCTCCAGGGTCTTCTCGGACTGGTAGACAACCTGATCGGCGGTGTTGCGGGCGTCAACCTCTTCCTTCCGCGCCTTATCCTGAGAAGCGTACTCCTCAGCCTCCTTGACAGCCTTGTTGATGTCGTCCTCGGACAGGTTGGTGGAAGCGGTGATGGTGATGTGCTGCTCCTTGCCGGTGCCCTTATCGGTAGCGGATACGTTTACGATACCGTTGGCATCGATGTCGAACTTGACCTCGATCTGAGGAACACCGCGGCGTGCAGGCGCAATGCCGTCCAGATGGAAGCGACCCAGAGACTTGTTGTCTGCTGCGAACTCACGCTCGCCCTGGAGCACGTTGACCTCAACGGAGGTCTGGTTGTCGGCTGCGGTGGAGAAAATCTGGCTCTTGGAAACAGGAATGGTGGTGTTGCGGTCAATGAGCTTGGTGAAGATGCCGCCCATGGTCTCAATGCCCAGGGACAGGGGAGTAACGTCCAGCAGCAGCATGCCGTTGACGTCGCCGCCCAGAACGCCGCCCTGAATGGCAGCGCCTACTGCAACGCACTCATCGGGGTTGATGCCCTTGAAGCCGTCCTTGCCGGTGATCTTCTTTACGGCCTCCTGCACTGCGGGAATACGGCTGGAGCCGCCAACCAGCAGAACCTTGGAGATGTCGGAAGCGGACAAACCGGCGTCCTTCATTGCCTGACGGACAGGAACCATGGTCTTTTCTACCAGGTCAGCAGTCAGCTCATTGAACTTTGCACGGGTCAGGGTAACGTCCAGATGCTTGGGACCGGTGGCGTCTGCGGGGATATAAGGCAG
>CAJKNS010000208.1 GCA_905201305.1 uncultured Eubacteriales bacterium | reverse complement strand
GCAGAACCTGACCCGCTCACCGCTGGACTGTCCGGTTACGCTTCCATTCTCGCTGGGCCAGCCCATAGGCTCGGAATACTCCGTATTGAACACGCAGCGAGTCGCCGGATTTACGCCCACCAGCTCGTCGTCATTATCCGCCATCTGCAAAAGGATGCCGTTGCCGGGTTTCAGCTCCGCACGGTCGCTGACTTCAATGGAAACGCCCGAGCTGCGAATCAGGAATGTGGAGCGGTCCGAATTTACCTGGGTTCCATCGGTTACATGAATCTCCGCACCGCCGTGGGTCATAAATCCAAAGCCATCGGAATCAATTACCGTGGGATTGCCCTTGCCCTGCACCCGAAGCAGCTCTTTTCTTGGGAACTTTTCCGGGCGTTCCACCATAATTTTCCCCTTGGAGGATGCATAGGTGGCGGTACCCAGCGTGAAAATCGTGCCATAGGTTCCCACCTCAAAATGCGCTCCATAGAAGAACTCCTGGCAGTTGGCGTAATCACCGGTGGCATAGGTGCCGTAGCCGGAATCGAACCGCCGGAGGAACGGATTGCTGCGGTCCTCCTCTCTCAGCGGCATGGTCAGCGTGGAATCAATCACCGTCAGCTGCTGATTCGTGCCGATATCCGTGGAAACAACGCCCCAGCTCTTCGCCGCGCAATGGCTGTCCACCAGGGTCAGGGATGAGTTAAAGCCCATCACGTTTACGCCGCGGCTGTTGCCCTTGATGCCCAGCACCCAAGGCGCCGCCACCATGTTGTCGGTTTCCGCGCAGTTCTGATACTCCGCAAAGAGCTTGCCGCCCTCCACCTGATAGCTGCAATGCTTCATAATCACATTGGCGCGCTCATCCACATAAACGCAGGGACGCACAACGCCCTCGGTTTCAAACTCGCAGTGGTCCAGCACCACCGACTATCTCGGCGCAAATCTTCCAGTGCAACCCCGAGCCAAAGTACATGGACGGGTATATGCCCGGCTAACGAAATTCTCTTCCAGACAGCACGAAACCCCCGGCTTCTTCCGAGCCGGGGGTTCATGCAATTTCAATTGTCTGTTTTTCGATTCGCTTACTGTGCCTTTTCGTTCACCGCAATCCAAATTTCACAATGGTAATCCGGATTGGAGATATTCTCCGACGAGTAGACCTCGAATTCCACATTTTCGGCATATTCATACTGTGCGCTCTGGGGGAAGAATTCCGTAACGATCCGGTGATAGGTTTCGATGAAAGCATCCGGCATTTTACCTTTGCTTGTAAACACCGCATAAGTATTCGCCGGAATTGTGACCACCTCTAAGTCATCGTCCACTTCTCTCCCATCATACTCCACGCCGATTCCATAGGGGAACCGCTTTGCGTCCAGCTCAGACGAAAAGCAAATGCCCAGCAGTCCCTTCATGACCGGGTTTTCCGGCATGCAGGCAATGAGCCGTCCCATGGTTCCGTCTGCGCCGTACTCCTGCCACACCGCGGTGATGTCCGGCGTCGCATTGGCGGACTGGGGCTTCCCAACTCTTTTTCGTTTGCAAACCACCTGAAATGCGTCTCTTTTTTCAATTCTGTAGTCCATCTTACTGCCTCCTGTTAAGGTTAATTTGACAGACAGAGGCGTAAATATCTGAACCTTGCCGCCGCGCTTTGCTTCACTTGGCGAAATTCCATGGAATCGGGTAAAGGCGCGTGAAAAGCTCTCCGGCGTATCGTATCCGTACTTCATCGCAATGTCGATGATCTTTGCATTCCCTCTGGACAGTTCCTCCCCTGCAAGAGAGAGCCTGCGCATCCGAATATACTCCCCAAGTGAAAACCCGCAAAGGATACCGAAGACTCTTTGGAAATGGAACGAGGAGGAATAGGCATGCCTTGCCGCCTCTTCCAAATCGATTTCTTCGGTGATGTTCGCTTCTACATAGTCGATTGCGCTTTGTATTCCCTGTATCCAGTTCATTGCTTCACTCCCCGTCTGTGATTACAGTCTATCAGAATCGCAGACGCATTTCCTGATTTTGCGTGCGCTCTGGTGTTATGGTCGGGAATTCGGGCTCCAAACGCTGCAAGGGGAATACTGCGCCATTTTCGCTATGAAGTAAGCCGATAAAACGCAGAAAGAGGAGATTCAAACCGATTGCAAAAATAATCCGGCGAGGTTCCGGACTCCGTATTGCATGTGCCGTCTGGATTCTCCCCAGCCTGCGCAGAAAATCGGACTAAGACCCCCGTATTGGGCAGATCAACCATGATTGGCGTTACTCCAAGACCGTCCCCATCCGCGGTTGTTCCCACCAGTGTCGCCCAGCCTGTTTTCTTACAGAAGTACGCAAACGACTCCGCCGCAGAATAAACGGCATCATCTATCAGGACCCACCGTTTCGCGGACAGCAGATTGGACGGTAAGCTCGCACTGGAGCCAATGCTTTCGGGATGATGATAATAATGGGTCAAGCCCAGTTCGGATACAAATTCCGGCACCGCATGATCCTCCGGGAGCTGTTCAATGGGCTGATAATCCTGCCCATTAGGGAGAAAATTCCAAATCAACGCCGTGTCCCGTACATAGAGCCAGGTGTCCCAAGTGTAGCTGCCGCCAAAGGGCGCGACGATGTTCTCGTTCCAATACAACGTACTGCCGCCGCGATTGTGGGTGATGTCAAACACAATGTCACTCACCTCGTCCTCGGCGTGGGACAGAAAAAAGTCCTGCAAATATTGCCGATCCTGCTCGCTCTTTTCCTGCGCGAAGGAGCGGATGGTGATGATGACGGTCTTCCGCTGTGCATCATAGGTTGCGCTGATTGTTTCAGCTTGATCGGGATTGGGTGCGGATAATTCTGCCGCATTTGCAGGCGCATTCTCATAGAACCTCCGGACAGAATCCTTCTCCAGCATGTCCTTCCAGCCGTTTTCCTCTTGTCCGTCTGCACAATAGTACCACGCCATGCTGTCATACACATCTTTTGATACCACATTGAGATGCGCAAAGTTGTTGAATTTCATAAACATTTGGCTTAGCGTCTGATAAAACAGAGAAACGTCAGCCCTTTGATTTTGAATCAGATTGCGAGTATCCGTCTTGATCGCAAATACATCTACACCCTGCTGCTCCAAAATCGGGAAGAACATATAGTTCTCCTCCAGAGCGCTCCAAAGCGTATCGTAATCCTCCAGCAGCTGTTCTGTCGTAACCGCAGCATCGTCCCTCTGCCCTTGGGGTTCAGCAATCAAACCGGACGCTGCATGCTCGGAATCAGACGCCGTGGGCACAGTCGTTGTCTGACAGGCACAGAAGCACAAAAATACAAGGAAAATCAGTATCCCGAATCGAATCTTATTTTTCACACTTTGGGCTCCTCTCACTGGTTTTCTCCTGCATCTTCAAATAGTAGCTTCGAATCATCTCCATCAGCCGCAGCGCCGCATCGGATTGGAACTGTCCCTTCTTTGTGGCAATTCCAATCTTTGACGAGGCAAAATCGTCCACAATCGGCACGCCCGCAGGAACATGGCTCAGCGCATTCCCCAGACATTTGACACCCTGACCGATGGAAAAGGGCGCCAGCATGATTCCAAGCCCATCATCCACCAGCAGCCCAGCCAAATCCTCGCCGCAGCCCTCATAGGTAATGTGGGGATGAAAGCCTGCCAGGTGACACAGCGCCACAATCTCGCTCTGCATATCATATCCCACATTGCTGATGATAAAATGATCCTCCGACAGCTCCGACAAATGCACGCAGTCACGTTCTGCCAACGGATGATTGGGTGGGAAACGGACCATCATCCGATCCGAAAAGATTTCCTCCCACTGGATTTTCGGTCCCACCGGTCGCTCCCGCGTCACCGCAAAGTTAATCTCCCCCTCCTCCAGAGAGCGCCGAATCTGACTCTCCGAAAGAATTTTGCAGAAAATATGGACATTGGGATGCTCCAGCAGGAAGTCCCGAATCAAATTTTTCAGGAAAACCGACTCGGCAATGCCAATGCGCACGGCACCATATTCCAGTCCTGTCCGCGCCCGGGTCGCATCCACCGTGGAGGACAGAAGATTCAGCGCTTCAATGGCAGCCGTCAAAAAGGCTTCTCCATCCATGGTCAGGAAAATATGATTGCCCTTTCGCTCAAACAGCGGGAATCCAATATCCTGCTCCAGGGACGCAATGGAGCGGCTCAATGCCGATTGGGTCACATGGAGAACGTCCGCCGCCCGCGTAAAGCTTCCATACTGTGCGATTGCCTTGAAGTAGTTCAGCTGCACAATTTCCATGTTCGTTCCTCCCAAGGTCATTCCTAAAACTCATGATATGTTGTCGTTATACGCATTTGACTTCATAGCGCTCTGTCGATATAATGAAGTCATAACCGACAAAAAACCACAGTAAGTATAGCACCGATTTGTCGGATATGTCAATCACCGGACCCGTCTCCCAGGAAGAGACACCGGAATTTAAGGAGGACCCGAAATGAAAAGAATGCTCTCCATGCTGCTGGCGCTTGCCATGCTGCTGAGCCTTGCCGCTTGCGGCGAAGGCGTTCAGC
>CAJKNS010000207.1 GCA_905201305.1 uncultured Eubacteriales bacterium | reverse complement strand
GAGCCGGCACCGGATACCTACTATTATACCCCCAATGCGGTTTATCCGGATGAGGAGCCCGCAATTCCGGTACCCTATGCCACCTGGACAGAGTAAAAAAGAATCGGAGGTCCCCGGAAGTAATTCCGGGGACTATTCTTGCTGCGTTCGAACGCAAAATGCTCCCCGCTGCCTTAGCAGCGGGGAGCCGGAATCCTGTTTGGTTATCTGCTCAGGTAGCGGTCCAGCGCAGCCTGCTTGATTTCCACGCATTTCTCAATGCCCATGCCTTCGATGCCGGATACAAACTCGTTCCAGCTTTCATCGGTCAAGGGACGGGAACCGGTGATAAATGCCAGGACGTTTTCGGAGACGTTGGTGGAAATATCGCTGTAGGTGCGGTTGAATTCCTCGCTCTCCTGAACGGTCATGGTAACGTTAGTGGGGTAGTTATACGCGTTGTCGCCCTCGGACCAAATCTCCAGTGCGGCATTCTGCGCATCGGTATAAGTAACCGTTGTACGGCTCCAATCCAGAAGACCGATGGCGATATTCAGCGCATAGTAGTTCAGTGCGATATTTGTGCCGTAGGTGGGATTGTTCAGTACGATATCCATGAGCTGGGGCTTGCCGTCCACATACTCAAAGCTGACGCCTTCTACACCGTAGTTTGCCAGCAACTGACCGTCGGCGGTGTAGAGATAGTCCAGCCAACGGGCACAGAGCTCCGTATCCGCTGCCGTTGCGGTAATGCAGGTGCCGGCGGACACGCCCTCTACCAGGCTGTGATCCAGACCAAAGTGGATTTCATCGCCCTCCTGCTTCAGGGGCATCAGTGCAGGCCATGCCTGACCGCCGGTGGCGGAGTCGGGGTTGCTGAGCGTGGTCAGGAAGGTGGTATACAAACCGGTTTCGCCGGTCATTGCCATGTTCATGCTGGTCATCATATCGCCGGACATGAAATCTTTGTAGATCAGACCTTCTTCATACCACTGAGACAGCATCTCAATGGTATCCCGGAAGCCTTGCTCGGTGACGGAGAAATGGACCTTGCCATCCATCTGATAGAAGGGATACAGACCGCGGGTCTGGTCCAGGGTGCCGGCTACACCGTTGCCGGTAAACCAGAAGTTGTTATTCTCGGTGCCGCTGGCAGAGATCAGCAGCGGGGACGTTGCGCCCTTTTCGCTCTTAAAAGCGGTCAGAACATCATGGTACTCGTCATAAGTCCGGGGCAAGTCCATGCCCAGATCGTCCAGCCAGTCCTTGCGGATTGCCATACCGACAGATGCCGGATAGCCTTCTGCCTGTAGACCGTAGATGGCGGCGATGCGACCGTCATCCAGCTTGGTGTCTACGGTGTATTCCTTGTTGGAAGCCAGTACGTTCTGGTAGGCAGGCATACTCTCTTGAATCACCTCAGTGAGGTCCTGAATGATACCCTCTTCCAGGGCGCCGTTCAGTCCTGTGGTATACATGCCGCCCAGACCTGTGACCATGTCGGTCCAGTCGCCGCTGGCAATCATCAGATTAAAATTTTCTGTGGCAGTCTGACGGTTGGGGCACTGCCATTCGATGGTGACGCCGGTGCGCTCCTGCATCTGCTGGAAGAACTGGCTGTCGTCCGGGGTGATGTCGTCCACGTAGCTAAACCACCAGGAGATGCTTTCCCCGTCCACCGGGAAGAAGTTCAGCGTGGTGCTTTCATCCTGCTGAGCCGGCTCCTGGTTAATGGGAGCGCTGTCCTCGGGCTCAGCGGAATCCAGAGTGGCTTCCTGCGGAGCGGCTGCTTCAGTGGGCGCGGGTGCGGATTCCGAAACGGCAGCCTCCTCTGGGGAGGAAGCGGCAGAACTGGTGGCGGTGTCTCCACCACAGGCGGACAGAAGGGAAAGCATCAGTCCGGTGCAGAGGAGCCATGCAAGGATCTTTTTCATATCTCATACCTCTTTTCTTTTGATCTTGGCGCAGTTCCGTGGAAGGGACTTGCCACACAATGGGTCCAATGGTATACTGAAATAATAAGGAGGAACTGCGGGATGAAGACAGTCGGTTTTCTGCGATGGGCTCCGGTGGGAGTTGTGTTTGTGCTGATTCTGATCGGAGCGCTGATCGGCGGTGCGGCTTGGGGCATTGCACTGCTGCTGGCGCTGATTGGCAGTGGTGTGTATTGGAGCATAGCACGACTGTTGAGTCGGTGTCAAATGAATCAGCTCCGAACCCAGGCGGCTTCTGTGCTGTCCAGTACCCAGGCGTTCCACACGCCGGAAGCGTTAATTGGAGAGCTTTGCGATGCGCTGAAGCTGAAGCAGGCGACCGATGCCCAAAGCCTCCACCGGAACCAGGAGTTTATGATTGCCCGGTTTCTGGCGGATCACTCCGGTGAAAATGACTTTTTGGATTTGCGGCAGCGTGCCAATTTGCTGCTGCACAGCGATATCCTCCGTATGTACAGTGCGTGGTTTACGGTGCTGTATATCACCGTAGACAATCTGTCGGAGGCATGCAGAGGGACCGCTCAAAATCCATCGGGGATGGATTACATCGAGATTATGGATCAAATCCGCACTGTGGTGGAGACAGCTGTCAACGACACGGATACGGGCTGCTGCACCGAATACAATAAGGATTTGATCTGCTTTATCAATTTGACGGATACCACCGCTGAAACGCCCCAGTCGCAGCTTCAGTCGCGCAAGCAGGCACTGTTTCGGAAATGTGAGGGCTGTGTCCAGCAGCTTTATCATAGCCTGGGACTGAAGGTCCGGATTGCGGTGGCAGATCCCTTTACGGATATCCGCACCCTGCGCCGGGTGGTCACGGATATGCAGACGCTATTGGACTATGGCACGCTTTCCGGCAGCGCTATGCCGGTGGTGACGCTGGACGATGTGACGCCGGAGCTTCACGTATCCTCTGCACAGGAGCTGTCAGAGCTGGAACAGAAGTTCTTCACCGCCTTGGTAAAGCGGGAACTCTTACAGGCGGAGGATGTGCTCAGCCGGATTCTGGACCTGGAGTTTGCCGACTCGCTGGATTCCATTCGGCTGCTGCGGCAGAAAATTACACTGCGGCTCCAATTTGCAGGCGACGTCTATGGACTTCGCCCGGAGCAGCGGGAGGATTTTTCCGAGGGACTGAGCCGGGTGGAATGTGCAGGAAGTCTGGAGGAGCTAAAATCCACAGCCCAGCAGCTATTACATCTGCTGGAGCCCAATCAGGAAGCCGGCTCCGGGGGCGCGGGGATGGAACAGGTGGTGGAATATGTCCGAACCCATTATACCGATCCGGATCTGAGCCTTTACCAGCTGTCCGAGCAGTTTGGCATGAGCCAATCTGCCATCTCCCGGGGCTTTAAAAACGCATCCGGCAGCCGTCTGGTGGATTACATCCATTTGCTGCGCATCGATCAGGCGAAAAAACTGCTGGCGGAAACCAACCTCACGGTCTATGAAATTGCCGACCAGGTGGGCTACAATACCAGCTGGACTATGACCCGAGCCTTTAAGCGCTATGAACGGCTGACGCCCGGCGCCTATCGGGAGCAGCATCAGGCGCCTACTGAGACAATTTGATTGTGAGAAAAACGGATTTGTGACGTTTCCTGCCCTATTTTTGACCGAACGCAGGATTTCACACATCCGTTTTTCAAAAATATTCCCTGTGTATCCGCTTTTGCGGCTATCCATCCCCTTCTCTCTGTGCTAAACTGAGCTTAACCGGTTGACTTGCCGGAATCTGAAAACGCACAAGGAGAAGATCACATGAAAAAGAAATCTACCCTTGCTCTGCTGCTGGTGCTTGCCATGGTTATCACATGCCTGGCGGGCTGCGGTTCGAATGCCGCTTCCTCAGCATCTGCCCCTGCTGAGCAGTCCGCCTCCGCACCTGCCGAGGCAACCCAGGCGCCCGCTGCGCCGGAAACCGATACGCCGGCAGAGACCGGAAGCATCCAGGAGCCTGACTCCGCCGTTGCGGAAGGTCCTGCGGATTACACCGACGCCAATGCCAACAATGACTATGAAGGCTGGCGTGAAATGCTCAAAACCCTCCATACCGAGCTGCCCATCACGGAGGACCCGGTTACTCTGACCTACTTCCTGGGCTATGAAACCTCCGGTCTTACTTATATCGAGGGCAATGATCTGGAAAACCAGCAGGTTTGGAAATGGCTTGCCGAAAACACCGGCGTAAACATGGAGCTTACCGTTGTGGATAAGGCCAGTGAAACCGACAAGTTCAATCTGATGATTGCTTCCGGCGACTACACCGATCTTCTGAACATCTCCGATTATGCCGCAGGTCCCGAGGCAGCTTTGAATGAGGATATTATCATCGACCTGGGCGAATATCTGGACGAAAACATGCCCAACTACTCCGAAATCATCCATGCAGACCAGAATGTCTACAGCAAGGTGCAGGACGCCGACATGTTCCTGTGCATCTATCCCATCAAGGACCAGAACGCCAACCCCGGCAGCATCGGCACCTTCGTCCGGATGGACTGGCTGGAGGATCTGGGGGCGGTGGATGACACCGCCTACGCAGGGGTCATCGTCCGGCACTACGGCGCCATGGGCTGCGGCGCCGGCCGCGTCCGGCAGGAGCTGCACCGCCGCG
>CAJKNS010000206.1 GCA_905201305.1 uncultured Eubacteriales bacterium | reverse complement strand
CCCAGCCGGCGCCTTTGCAGCCCGCTGCCCATAAGCGAAAATGGCGCCGTCTTCCGTTTCTTGCCGCAGCGCTGATTGCCTGCATGCTTATGACCCTGGTGGTTGCCCAAGCCGCCGGCGGAAATCTTCTCAACATCATCATTAACTGGACCGACGAAACCTTTCATCTGTCCAAGGGCGACCCCACCAAGTCTCCTGACAAACCCGAAGAAATCAGTGCTGCGCTTGCCGATCTGTCGGATAGCGTTGCACAGCTTGGCATTACCGAGCCGGTAATGCCCCACGTCATTCCCGACGGATATTCGCTGGCGGAGTTTGACTTCTACGCCGATATGCCATGTATCAACGCCGCCTACGTAAACGGTGATGACAATATTATTATCAGCATCATCACCAACAAATCAGATGACGTCTTCTTCCAGAAGAACCCCGGCGAGCCGGAAGCCTACAATGTCAACGGTCTGACCTTTTACATTGCGCAAAACGTCGATGTCTACAGCGCCGTATGGATGACAGAGAATTACTGCTGCAGCATCGTAGGCGTTGCCGACAAGGATATTCTTTTGGAAATGCTCAACTCTGTGTGGTAACCCTCCGGCTGGCATAAGGCAACACCGCACAATTGCGTCTGCGGGCTTTGACGGTCCTTTTACGCCACAAATCCACTGCGAAATCTTGAAATACACAAAGTATTCCTGCGCTTTCACAGCAAATTTGTGACGCAAAATTCCTCGCCAAATCTCCTTGCCGAATTATGCGGTATTGCCATAACAGCTTCCACTGTGCTATAGTGATGCGGAATGCAGAAGTATCCCAATAAGCGCAGGGCGATTATCCTGCCTATGTTCTCTATCCGCTGCTGTCGTAAAATCGGTAAAGCCGGAGTACAAACGTACTCCGGCTTTTAATATTCCAGCTTACAGCTTTTTCAAATAGAAGTGATCCATCGTCCCGTGCTGCACCGTGCTGGGCTTTTCAATTTCCGCGAAGCCCATCTTTTCATAGAGCTTTCGGGCAACCTCCAGATTCGTGTGGGTCTCCAGATATAAGTTCTGATAACCGGCAGCCTTTGCCTGCGTTTCCGCCAAACGGATCAGCTCCTTACTGTAGCCCTTTCCCTTGGCGGAATCATCCAAATAGAGCTTTTGCAGCTCCGTGCAATTGGGAATTCCCGAAAACTCCGCGATTCCAATGCCGCCAATCACCTGCTCCCGGTCGTCCAGCACCACAAAACACGCTCTCTTTCCCGGGTTCGCGTCATAAAATTCGCTCAGATGGTCCAGCTCCGGGTCAAAATACACCGTTCCGGGAACATTTAGGTGAAACCGCTCCAAATTGGTTCGGATAATCCTTGCAATTTGCGCATCGTCCTTTGCCTGTAGCCTTCTATAATGTAACACGATGATTCCTCCATCTATCAAGTTTTTTAATTCCGTCCAACTGCATCCACCACCTGATCGATTGCGTCTCCGATGAAGCTGACGGTCTGCTGACTGATAACCTTGCCGCCATTGGAAATGGTCACAACTGCCAGCTATTTTTACGGACCGCTGAATCCGGCACTGCAATAACCCCTTGTGCTTCTGCGGTGTTTTCTGTATAATGGAAATGACCCCAGGAATCAAAAGGAGGTCATTCCATGAAGCTCCCACATCTGATATTCCCGCTCCTGCTGCTCTGCATTCTGGCTGGCTGTGGCAGCAGTTCATCCCATTCTGACACCGCATCTTTCGGCGCAGACCATGGAACCAGCATTCTGGGCGGAATTCTGCCCGCAGTTCGCATTGGCGGAACAGACTATACCTACACAGGATTGGCTTTCCCCATTCATGGTGCAGACGTCTCAGGCGGCGAGGTATATGTAAATGCCGCCGGTTCTACAGAGCTGCCCGATGGCTATACCGAAGCGGGCGACATTTCCTCCGTTACCCAAGATGCGCTTTCCGAGGAACGCCAGCTCCGCGTCGGATATGACGCCACCGGAACCATTTATACCAGCCAGGCTACCCCCGAGGTTGTCTATGTGCTGATTCGTTCCGATGCCTTTGACGCATTTGACGAGGCGTATTTCCGATTCGTCTCGGATGCACGTGAAAAGGACAGCATATTTTATCAGGGGAATCTCTATCTTGCCGACTTTAGGGACTATTCTCCACGCAAAGAGCTGCCCACCGGATGTCAGCAGATCGGGACCCTTCATTTCATTGGAATTGACGGGATTCCGACACAAGATCTGGAAACCAATTGTCCCGGCGATTCCTACAGCCAAGCCCTGGAGGATCGGGCAGTCTATTTTGATCCCAACAATCCAGACTATCTCTATATCTACGAGCGGCGCTACTGGGCGCAGGGGGAATATTCTGCCTATCTGCCCTGCCCAATCCTGCCGTAATAGGATATAAGCCCGAGTGCCTAGGTACTTAGGCTTTTTCCTTTTTATCATCGTGGGTCACCGCGGGTCCCAACTGTAAATTCACAGAGAAACACCAGCGCCAGTATGCTGCCCAAAATCACCGCATGCAGCTTTCATTTCACCGATAGGTATCCTGCAAACTCCCGAATCAGCGCATTCAGGGTAAAATACCACTTTGTTTTCGCGTCATATGCTAACATCGCCGCAATTTCCTTTCACGGTTTCCGCATTGTTGCCACCAGCTTTCTCATGGTGGCAGCCGGAAAAGCCAACCTCCCCTAGGAAAGCAAATTGAGATAAAAAGAGCACAGCTGCACATCTCCTTAAAAAATTGCCGGCAATTCTCTCAATATGCAAAATTCTGTTGACATGAACCCAAGGTTCATTGCTATAATCAGGTGGAAAGCAGGTGATTTTATGAAGATGAAAGACGTGATACAGAAAACCGGATTAACCCGAAGAACCGTTTTATACTACGAAGAGCAGGGACTGCTGACCTCTGAGAAGACGCCGATGAACGGTCGGGAGTATCGGGAATACACCGATGACCACATTCAATTGCTGCTGGATATCGCCGCGCTGCGGAAAGCCGGCTTTTCCATTGAAGAAATCCGAACCATGCAGCACGCCGATTCGGAGGTCCGTCCGATTTTTCTTGCATACCGCCAACGGCTTGCCGCCCAAAAGGAGGAGCTGAACCGGCTGGTTCAAACCGTAGATGCCATTCCGGAAAACAACTTGGATACCATGCAGGATCTTCTCCAGGGCATTCGGAACGTTTCCGCCGAACTCCCGCTGCCTGCCTGCGACTGTACACCGCATTTTCGCTATCTGGACGAAGAGGAAGAATCGCTGACACCTCCGCAAAAGGAGCCTGCACTGCACACCGATGCACAGCCTCTGGAAATCGACCAGGACCATCTGCTAAACACCGGGCAGCTCGGCTATAAAAAGGCGCTGGACGACCTCAAGGAGGACATCGACGAAGCCCCCAGCCGCGGCGTCCCAAACCGTTCCGGCGGCTCATTTCTCTTTGATATTGTGGAAGCCATTCTGGTTCTGGCGCTTCTGCTGGTAATCCTGGACATCCTGCCTTCCCTAAGGCAGGGGCTGGGCTCCCCGATGGCGCTGCGCCACCTGCTCCTCATTCTTGTGCTGGGACTGCTGCTTGCAGGTGTCGTTTTTCTGGAGAATCATTCCCGCCGCTGACCGGCAGCCTAATCCTCCGGACAGGTTTTCTTTTTTCGCTGTCGTAATGGCACTCTGCAAAATTTTTGCAGAGTGCTTTTGTTTGCTATTGCCGTAAGCCGGTGCTCCGGTCTATTTCTGCATGCGCCATTCTCCCCGAAAGTCCTTGCGGCGCAATGCTTTCAAAAGACCCACAATTTTTTCACCCTCCAAATTTTCTGCAAAAATTGTACGCCTTAGTTTTTTCCTGCGTCCTGCAAAAACTAAGGCTTTTCAGAATCATTTCACCGTGATATGGTGAATGCAGCAAAACGGACAACGTCCATTTCCGGACCGTCCATACTGGCAAGCATAAGAAAGGAGATTTTAACTATGGAATTGACAATGCAGCAGATCAGCGATCGTCTGGCTGCCCTGGAGCTGGAGTCTGAAAAAGCCAGAGCCTATCGGGACTGCCACAATATTATGAGCACCTATTCCTACTACCACAGCGCCAGCCGCCACAAAGAGTATATGGAGCTTTGGGCAAAGCGCGACGACTGCACCCTGGAAATGCCCTGGGGCATTTATGACGGTTACGACAGCATCTATAAGTGCTATGTGGTAGACCACGGCAGCCGCGAGGACATGCCCAAGGAGCGGCTCTATGGCCGCGATGCAAAGCCCATGCTGTTTATGCATCATCTGGACACCACCGTTCTGGTGGTCGCGGACGATGCCATGACCGCTCGCGGCGCTTGGCTCTCCCCCGGTCATGCAACCGGTCCCGACTTTGAGCATGAGGATCAGTTTAAGGCCTCCTGGCAGTTCAGCAAATACGGCGTAGACTTTATTAAGGAAGACGGCGTGTGGAAAATCTGGCATATGCGCGTTTACCCCCTGTTCAAGGGTCCCGTTGGCGAGGACTGGGGCAAGGCAGTTCCCTTCCGCATGGACGACTACATTGACTCCACCATGAAGTGTGACCGGCTTCCCTCCGAGGTTCCCTTCGGCTTCCGCAAGGGTATGT
>CAJKNS010000205.1 GCA_905201305.1 uncultured Eubacteriales bacterium | reverse complement strand
TCTTACCGTCTATGAAAAAAGAAAACCGCTGCAACAGCGGATATAAAAAGGAGAAGATCATCCATGATTGCAATTGCATGTGACCACGGTGGCTATACCCTCAAGGAAGCGGTAAAGGCGCATCTGACGGAAAAAGGCTATGAGGTCAAGGACTTTGGCACCAACAGTCTGGACAGCTGCGACTACCCGGATTATGCGGCGCCTGCGGCAAGGGCAGTGGCAGACGGCACCTGTGAAAAGGGCATCGTCATCTGCACCACCGGCATCGGCGTTTCCATCGTTGCCAACAAGGTGAAGGGAATTCGCTGCGCCCTGTGCTCCGACCCGCTGTCGGCATCCCTGACCCGCCGCCATAACAATACCAATATGCTGGCAATGGGGGCAGGCATCATCGGTCAGAACCTGGCAATGGAGATTGTGGACACCTGGCTGACCACAGAGTTTGAGGGTGGACGGCATGAGCGCCGGGTGAACAAGATCATGGCACTGGAGGACTGAGACAACACCGCATTATGCGGTATTGCCCGAAGCCACTATGAAAAGGAGCTGGTAAGATGAAAAAGAGATTGTTATCGCTGCTGGTATCCCTCTGCCTGCTGCTGAGCATACTCCCGGTTTCTGCTTCCGCTGCCACCTGTTCCGGCAGCTGCGGAAAAAATGTGCGCTACAGTCTGGAGAACGGTGTTATGACCATTTCCGGTTCTGGGGCGATGAACAGGTTTGACGACACCACAGTTCCGTGGCAGGACTATCGGGACGAAATACAGTCCGTTGTGATAGAAGAAGGGGTAACGACGGTGGGCTCCTGTTCCTTCTTTAAGTGTGAGAATCTAACCAGTGTAACGCTGCCCAGCACATTGAAGGAGGTTCAGGAGCGTTCTTTTTTGGGATGCATCAATTTGACTGCGATTACGCTGCCGGATGGTCTGGAAAAGCTATGGGACATGGCGTTTACGTTGTCTGGGGTTGAGCACATTGTTGTTCCGGACAGCGTAACGCTGCTGCGTCCGCGTTCACTGGGCGGCTGCACGGCACTGACTTCGGCTGTCATTGGAACGGGAATTACGGAGCCGCAATCCAGCATCTTCTTGAATAGTGATGCGCTGGAATCGGTTACCTTCCGTGGAGAGCTGAAATATGTTAGCTACAGTATGTTTTCCGGCTGCAGGGCACTGAAAAAGATTGTTCTGCCGGATTCGGTAACTGCGATTGAAGCTAGGGCGTTCGAGAATAGCGGCCTGACGGAAATTCAGCTGGGAGATGCTGTGACGGAGATTGGCGAGTATGCCTTTGCGCGGACACCGTTGGAGCAGATTGTACTGCCTCAAAGTATGAAAAAGCTGGGGCAGCATGCATTTGAAGACTGCCTTTGGTTGGTCAGCATCGACGCCGGCGGTTTGGAGGAAATTCCGAAAGGTATACTTACGGACTGCCGGCAAATTAGTAATATCACTGTCAGCGGGGACACGAATCGCAGCATCTTGGTTCTCATGGATCATCCGCGTGATGAGATGAAGATCAACTATTTGGGCACCAGAAGCCAATGGGCACGCTACTATGAGGATGGAAATGTCCAGTATCCGGGCTATGTCCACTTTGACGATCATGCCCATCGTTACGTAAAGGGAGAGCTTACAAGCAGAAACTGCGAGGAATCCTCGTTTTATCCGTATACCTGTACCATTTGCGGAGACGAGGTGGATTCTCCAATCTATAAAAAGTCTCAGCATGTGTGGGACGAAGGACGTGTGACGGTAGAGCCAACCTGCAATCAAAACGGCTGGAAGGTGCGATCCTGCACTGTCTGCGGCGCAACCATCAAGGTCGTCGTTTATGCATTGGGGCACAGCTTTGTGGAGACTGTGCTGGCAGAACCCACCTATGACACTCCTGGGAAAATCCAGTATACCTGCACACGCTGCGGCACCACCGGCGAGTATGAAACACCGGTTAAGGAGCCCTTTGAAGATGTGGTACACGGCAGCTTTTACCGGGATGCAGTGATCTGGGCAACGGAGCAGGGCGTTACCACCGGTGTAGATACCACGCATTTTCAGCCCAACAGTCAATGCACCCGCGCTCAGGCTGTTACCTTCCTCTGGCGCAGTGTCGGAAAACCCGAACATTCTGAGAACATGATACAGTTTGAGGATGTGGGGAGGGAACAGTTCTACTATGACCCCGTCGGCTGGGCTGTGGAAAATGGTGTCACCAATGGCGTGGACAGCGTACAGTTTGCGCCGGATGCGGCATGCACCAGGGGACAGATTGTCACGTTCCTGTGGCGGAGCGCCGGCTGCCCTCAGCCCACCGGAGAGAAAATGCCCTTCCGGGATGTAGAGACGGGCAGCTATTACGAAGCTGCGGTGCAGTGGGCAGTGGAAAACGGCATTACCAACGGAGCTGCGGAGAATCAGTTCCAGCCCAATGCGGCGTGTACCCGTGCGCAGATTGTCACACTCCTGTACCGGTATGAGAATACCAAGGGGAATGCAGCATGATCCGTCCCGTTGCATTTGCAGACCGGCAGCAGTACATCACTATGTGCAAGGAATTCTATCACAGCGACGCGGTATTACATCCGGTGTCGGAGGACTATTTTCAGCGGACCTTTGATGCGCTGATGGAGCATACGCCCTATGCTGCGGCTTATATCTTCGAGCAGGACGGAGAGACTGCCGGGTATGCCCTCCTTGCAAAGAGCCTTTCTCAGGAGGCGGGCGGCATTGTTCTTTGTATTGAGGAGCTGTATATCCGTCCGCAATTCCAGGGGCATGGCTTGGGCACCGCATTCTTCCGCTTTTTAGAGGGGCAGAATGATGGAACGGTCAAGCGCTACCGGCTGGAATATGAGCAGGATAATGTAAGAGGCGCAGCGCTGTACCGCAGGCTCGGCTTTGTGCCGCTTACTTATGGACAGATGATAAAAGAGGTAAAATAGGTCTATAAAAATCGCATCCCCCGGATCAAGGCAGGATCCGGGGGATGCAATGTTTTAGGGGGGATGAAAAAAGTAAAGAAGAAATATAGGAAAGCCACGAAGTAAGTGGCTGCTCAAATCTTATGGTGTTATCTTACCGAAGGACTTTGTATAGGATATAAACAGAATTTGAACAATTTATGAAATTACCAAGGGGATGGCTTTCCTTTTGGGCAAGGATATAGTACAATCAAGGTAACGTATGAAAGCAGGAAGGATACCAAATGAGCAAAAGGGCATCCTTAAAACAGCATATGGAAACGGTATCCCAGCAGCTGACAAACTGTGTATCTGGAAGCAGGGGATTTCCGGACTGCTGGATGGGGCAGGCTGACAAACGGATGGTTGCAATTCAGGCGGTTTTTGCGTACAATAGGGAGGAATGTACATGGAGATTCTGGTGATCGACGGTCAGGGCGGCGGCATGGGTCGCGGCATTGTGGGGGAGCTTCGCAAGCGGTTCCCGCAGGCGAGAATTCGCGCAGTGGGGACCAATTCCGTTGCCACCGGGAATATGCGTAAGGCTGGGGCAGATATCTCTGCCACCGGAGAAAATGCGGTGGTGGTGGGCGCAAGAAGCGCCGATTATATTTTCGGTCCCATTGGAATTGTCATTGCCGACGCGCTGTATGGGGAAATTACGCCTACCATGGCACTGGCGGTCAGCCAGAGCCGGGCAAAGCGGATTCTCATCCCTGTGAACCACTGTGATAATCTGGTGGCAGGGGTCAAACAGCTTCCCATGGGGCAGCTGATTCAGGAAGCCGTTGCACTGATTGAAGCATAAGCCGGCGCAGGAAGCACCGGATATCCTATGAATCGGAAGCTCTGATAAAATCATATCGCATATGGTTGCCAGGAAGGTACCGTGTCCTCAGCAGAGGATGGATGCCTTGTTGGCAATTTTTGTATTGGAGGAATGAAATATGCATATGGCAGATGCGCTGCTGTCTCCCGGAGTAGGAGCGGCAATGTGTGCGGTAAGCGCCGGGGCAATGATCTATTCCGGCGTAAAAATGAAAGGCGGACGGGAGGCGGAAAAGAAGCTCCCGATGATGGCGGTGTCCGGCGCGTTTGTGTTTGCGGCGCAAATGATTAACTTTACCATACCCGGCACCGGCTCCAGCGGACATATTGGCGGCGGCATTCTATTGGCGGCATTGCTGGGCGGACCGGCAGCGCTGCTGACCATCACGGCGGTGCTGGTGATTCAGTGCCTGATGTTTGCGGACGGAGGACTGCTGGCGCTGGGCTGCAATATCTTCAATATGGGAGTATTGCCATGCTTGCTGGTGTATCCATTGGTGTTCCGGCGGATATTTGGACGAAAAATCAGCCGGGGACGGCTCATGGCAGCGTCCATCCTGTCTGTGGTGATTGGTTTGCAGCTGGGGGCATTCGGCGTTGTGCTGGAAACTACAGCATCGGGAATCTCCGCGCTGCCGTTTTCCACATTTGTGCTGCTGATGCAGCCCATTCACCTGGCAATTGGTCTGGTGGAGGGAATCGTCACCGGCGCGGTATTGCTGTTTGTCTATGAAACCCGTCCGGAAATTCTGGACAGCACACAGAAATCCACGGAGTCCCATTCCGTTCGCCGCACTGCAGTTGTGTTTGCCATAGCTGCGCTGCTGGTGGCAGGGGGACTGAGTCTGTTTGC
>CAJKNS010000204.1 GCA_905201305.1 uncultured Eubacteriales bacterium | reverse complement strand
CGCGGGCGATGATATAGGGCGCGCGGTGATGCTCGATCACGAGTTCCTTACTTTCCACAACATTCACAAAGCCAACCGGCACGCCAATGATGAGAGCCGGCGAAAGCTTACCGGCCTCCATCAGCGCTTCCAGCGAACACAGCGCCGTCGGCGCGTTGCCGATGGCAAAGATGCAGGGCTTTGGCAGGGCCGCCGCCCGCTCCATGGAGACATACGCCCGCGTGATGCCGCGCGCCTTTGCCTCCGCCGCAACGTCCGGGTCTGACATGAAGCAGTGTACCGTCCCGCCGAGGGAGGACAAAATCGTCTTGTTGATGCCGGCTCTGGCCATCTGCGTATCGGTCACGATATCGCAGCCGCTGCGCAGAGCGGCAAGGCCCTTCTGCACAGCATGCTCGGAGAAGACAAGGTTGTCCGCGTAGTCAAAATCGGCCGTCGTATGGATGGCGCGCTTGATGACAGGCGCGTTTTCCGGGTCGAGTTTCCGGTCGCCCAGAAGCTCGGTGATGATCTCGAAGCTGCGCGCTTCAATGTCCATGGGTTTCAGCTGCTCCGGCATGGCGGAAACAAACAGGGCTCCCTCCGGCGCTTCCATCTGAGAAATGCTCTCCATCAGGGACCGGGGCACCTGCACCACCCGAACATGGTCCGGCAGCTTCGGACAGCTCACATCCTCCCGGAGCACCACCGCACGAAGCCCCTGCGGATCCCAGCGAATGGCTTCCTCCAGCAGCTTGGTGCCATCGCCCACAAACAAGCCCTGCTCCCGGCGAAATTTTTTGGAGTTTTGCAGCCGCACAATTCTGGTGAGCAGACTGTTTTGGCGGCTGGTAATACACTCTATCATAATCTCTGTAGCCTCTGTAAATCCTGCTGCCGTCCCATCACCATCAGGGTATCCCCCTTGGATATGCTGTCGTTGCCCCCGGGCGACATCCGCAGGCTGCCGCTGCCCTCATTCCGGATGGCAAGAATGCTGATCTGATGTTTGGAGCGGACGTTCAGCTCCTTCAGGCTCTTTCCAATCCAGCTTTTCGGTGTGGAAAACTCCGCAATGGCATATTCCCCGGACAGCTCCATATAGTCGAGAAAGCTCTTGGAGCCAAGACTCTGCACCAGTCGGTGCGCCATCTCCCGCTCGGGAATCACCACCCGGTCTGCGCCAACCCGCTCCAGCGCCCGCTGATACAGCTCGTTCTGCGCCTTGCAGATGATATGCTTGCAGCCCAAATCCCTGAGGTTCATGGTAATGAGCACGCTGGCAGCCAAATCCTCGCCCATTGCCACAATGGCATACTGGCACTCCGCAGCACCAACCGCCCGGAGCACCTCAATCTCACGGGCATCGCCAATGGCAGCATGGGTGCAGTGATCCGCCAGATGGTTCACCGCTTCCTCGTCCCGGTCCACCACAATGACCTCATGCCCCATGTCATAGAGCTGCTCTGCCGCAGCGCTGCCAAAGAGTCCCAGTCCGATTACAATAAAAGTTTTCATCGTCTCTCTCCTATCCAATGAGCACCCGTGCCTCCGGGCGCCGAATGGCGTTGTCCGGCGGGATTTTTGTCATAAACGCAAAGCTGATGGTCATAATCCCCACCCGACCAAAGAACATATAGATAATCAATAGTATCTTGGAGCCCAGATTCAGTCCCGCAGTAATGCCCGTGGACAAGCCCACGGTACAGATGGCAGAAATGGACTCATACAGGCAGTCCCCCAGTGGAAGACCGTTGGTAGCAGACAGAATCATGCCGCCCATCAATCCAAATCCCGTTACCAGCAGCGCAATGCTGGCAGCGCTCGCCATCTGCTGCTGTGGGATTCTTCGTCCGAACAGCACCGTCTCCTTGTGATTGCGCAGCACGCTGTAGCTCATCAAAAACAGCAGCGCCACCGATACGGTTTTGATGCCGCCTGCCGTGGAACCGCTGGAGCCGCCCACCAGCATCAGGAGCACGGAAACCATTTTGCCGCTGCCGGTAAGGCTTCCCTGATCCAGCGCCGCAAAGCCTGCGGTTCGGGGGGTTGCGGACTGGAAAAACGCCGCAAGGATTTTTTTCCCCACCGGAAGACCGCCCAGGGTGCCAGGATTGTTCCATTCCAGCGCCAGAATTGCCAGCGTGCCCCCCACCAGCAAAATTCCAGTGGTCCAGAGCACCAGACGGGTGTGGACACTGAGCCGATGATTCTTCTTCCGCAGCATCAGGATGTCGTTCCAGACGAAAAAGCCCAGTCCGCCAATGACAATCAGCGCAGCTAAGGTCAGGTTCACCACCACATCGCCCTGGAATGCCGCCAGACTTGCCCCGGGCGTCAGAAAGCCCATAATATCAAAGCCTGCGTTGCAAAATGCCGAAATACCGTGAAATACGCCCATCCAAAGGGCTTTTTTCAGGGGATATTCCGTCCAAAACCGAAGGGTCAGGATCAGCGCACCGGCGCCCTCCACCAGAAACGTGCCTGCCAGCATCAGCCGTACCAGCCGTACCACGCCCTCCAGCTCATCCAGCGCCATTGCCTGCTGAATCACCAGCCGTTCTCTCAGCCCGATTCTCCGGCGTAGCAGAAAATAGAACATGGAGACAAACGCCATGTAGCCCAGACCGCCAATTTGAATCAGTCCCAGCAGTACTACCTGACCGAATGCCGACCACTGGCTGTAGGTGTCCACCAGCGAAAGCCCGGTGACGCAGACGGCGGAGGTGGCGGTAAACACTGCTGTCATTCCCCCGCAGCTCTCGCCGCTGCGGGATGCAATGGGAAGCCCCAGCAGTACGCTGCCAATCAGAATCACCAGCAGGAAAAATCCGGTGAGCACTCTGGCTGCATGATCCGGTTTTCGCCGCTCCCGGCTGGCAATGCTGCGGATTTTCATGGTGTGGTTCCCTCCCTGTATGGATCAAGGGGGCGCTGCGAACCTGCACAGCACCCCTCGCTATTACGAATTCTCACCGGAAGCACCGGCGTCGATCAGTGCCTGCGCCATGCTCACCGCTGCGTCCCGAGTGTTCCGCGCGGTGGAATCGCCCTTGACCGTGGTAAAGTCCATAATGGACAGATACATATCCTCCATGCCGCATGCCGCCAGCACAGAATTGTCCTTGAGGCTCAGACGGACGGGATTATCCTCATCGGCAGGCAGCCCCAAATCGGCAAGGCTGTCGGTAAAATACTCCAGCTCCGGATTGGTATAGGCATCGGACACGTTCTGGCTCATAAGATACAGCCCCACGTCCTCCTGGGACATGTAGAGATACATCCGCTCCTGATTCTGCCGTCCAACCTCCGTGTTGCCCACATAGAGCACCGCGTAGTTGATGCTGACCTTGCCGTTGCCGTCCAGATCCCCCACCACGGGCTTCAAAACATCATCCAGTGCGTCCAGCTGCGCTTCATCCACATAATAATCCGTGGCAATGACCACCGTGGTATCATAGCGCTCTTTTCTCAGAGAATCCACCGTAATAAACACAATAATCCCCAGGACCACCACGCCGATCAGCAGGGGCCATTTATAATGATACCAAAACACATTGACAAACCAATGCTGAAAGCCGCCGTTTTCCTGAATGTTCTGCTTAAGCTTAGACATGCTGCGTTCCTCCGTCCAGCGCCGTTCCATCGAAAATTTCGCCCATTTGGGCATAGTACACGGAACATCTTACCATAGCGCCGGGAAAATTGCAAGTGGGGGTTGTCTTCTGACCTTCCAGGAAGAAAAACAATCCTGAATGCATCACTTTTCGCTTTTTCGTCGTCTTATGATATGATAACAAAAGGAAGTGATGCCATGACCGACGAAAAGATACTCCGTGGACTTCGGCAACAGGATCCTGACGCCCTGCAGGCAATGATGGAGCAATATGACCGCTATTTATACGCCATCGTCGCCGGAATTCTCGGAAAATGTGGCACCCACGAGGACATTCAGGAGCTGGTACAGGACACGTTTTATGCCGTTTGGAATCATGCCGACGCCATTCACGGAAAGCTGAAGCCCTATCTCTGCACCACCGCGCGGAACCGTGCCAAAACGCTGCTGCGGAGCAAAAAGCCCCTGCCCATGTCGCTGGATCTGGTGGAGCTGCCGGACCCCATGGGAAATCTGGAGGACGCCGCCATGCAGCGGGAGCTGGAGCAGTTGATTCAGCAGGCGCTGGGGCGCATGCGTCCCAAGGATCGGGAAATCTTTCTGCGATACTATTACTGCCTGCAAACCGCAGTGGAAATTGCCGCAGCACTGCATATGCCCAGCTCCACCGTCCGTTCCCGGCTGGTCCGGGGGCGAAAAGCACTGGCAAAGGCGCTCGGGAAGGAGGTATCCCAATGAAAATCAGCATTATGGATCTTATGGACCACTATTACGGCGAGGAGGGCGCCGCACTGGCAGCCTCCAACCGTCCATCCCGGAAAGCGCATGGACCAGCGCCTGCACCTGCAAAGCCCCCGCTGCTCCGTCCCCTGCGAATTGCCGCGGCGTTCCTGCTGGTGGTCGGCATTACCGGAGCGCTGTTCTGGGGCTTTGGCGCCAAAAAAGGCATGTCCTCCGGTAACTCCCTGCAGCAGGATAACACGCCGGAACCAAGCTCCGTTTCCACAGCGCTTCCATCGGAGGACAGCGCCGCAGAAGGCGCCCGCGCCACCCATGCGCCGGCTGCCGTCCTCTATCCCCAGCTGTCCGATGCGCCGGCTGCCGCCGATCAGG
>CAJKNS010000203.1 GCA_905201305.1 uncultured Eubacteriales bacterium | reverse complement strand
AGTGGCGGGATTTTTGAACATGCGATAGAAGTTAGATACGCATTGCAGTGGCGTAAGCGGAACGCATGCCCTGCTGAATGGTGGCTGCCTTCTTGCAGTCGCCAATCATGTAGAACTCCTTGGCACAGCCATAGAAGCTCAGAGCCAGGTCCTTGTTGGGGCGCATGCCGGCGGACATAACCACAGAGTCGGCGGGGACAGACTGGGTGTTGCCGTCCTTGTCGATATACTCTACGGCGCCGTCCTTAATGGCAGCAACCCGCGCGCCGGTGATGCCGGTGAAGTTGGGCTCAGCCTCCCATGCCTCTTCCAGCATGGAGTAGTAGTGGATGGCAGTGGAATCGGCAGCCAGACGGTCACGCATCTCCAGAACGGAAGCCTTGTGACCCTTGCGGCTCAGATAGATGCCGATCTCAACGCCGACCTCGCCGCCGCCGATGACCACAACGTTTTCACCCAGCTTCTCGGGATGGGCAAAGGTCTCCTGTGCGAAGAACAGCTTTTCGGGATCTGCGCCGGGAATGGGCAGAACCATGGGATTTGCGCCGGTGGCAGCGATGACCACATCGTAATCCAACGCCTTAATCATCTCGGGCGTTGCCTCGGTGTTCAGGTGCACCTCAATGCCGCGCTTGTCCATCTGATGAATCAGGAAGTTCTTGAAGTCGCGGAGGGGCCACTTGAAATCAGCGTAGTCGGAATGGATGATGGCGCCGCCCAGCTGGGGACCCTTCTCATAGATCACGGGAATATGACCGCGATCCTGGAGGTACATGGCGCAGCGCATGGCAACGGGGCCGCCGCCGATGATGGCAACTCTCTTGCCGCCCTTGGTGGGAACCTGCATCCGGGCAACCTTCTGCTCCAGACCAATGCAGGGGTTCACGGAACATACGGAAACGAAGGGATCGTTGGCGCCGCGGCCATGGCACTTGTTGCAGCGCAGGCAGGGAACGATATCGTCGTCACGACCCTCCAGCACCAGCTGACCGTAATCGTTGTTGGAGATATAAGCACGGGCAGCATAGATGATGTCCGCCTTGCCCTCGGCGATTGCCTTATCGCAGGTTGCGGGATAGTGGAAGCCGCCGATGACGCCGATCACCAGACCGGGCACGTTCTTCTTCATGTACTCGCCGAACTTCAGGAACGGAGTCTCCTCCAGCTCGAAGCCGATGGGATGGGCATGGTCCACCTCGTTGGCACGGAGCTGAACGATGTCGATGTACTTCTTTGCCTCGTTCAGGAAGGCTGCGGACTCCTCCAGGGTGTAGCCGCCCTCCAGATCGTCAGCAGACCACTGGATCTCGATGAGCATGTTCTTGCCCACCTTCTGACGGATGCGCTCCAGCACCATCAGCGGGAACCGCATGCGGTTCTCCAGAGAGCCGCCGAACTTGTCGGTACGGTGGTTGGTGAGGGGAGAGAACATTCTGGCGGGCAGGTTGGCACGATAGCACATATGAATGGAGATCATGTCAAAGTCCAGCATCTTCAGAATGCCTGCCTGCTCGGCATAGGAGTCGGCGATCAGGTTGAACTGCTCCTCGGTGTAGTAGGTGGCGTCCTCGTGAGCGGGGATCTTCATGATGTCGAACTCTGCCGGAGGGGGCGCATTCAGACTCTTGGTCTGGGAGAAGGGATCTGCCTTGCCCTGCTGACCCTTGGGCACCATCAGAGGATAAGCGGAGGGAGGACCAACAAAAATGCCCATGCAGGCGATGGAATCATAATAATGAATGGAATCCGCCAGCTGCAGCAGGTAGTTCTGGCTGTTGGTGTCGTAGAGGTTAAAGTCGGGGAAATGACCAAAGTCCAGGTTCATGGGCAGCTGCTTGCCATGGGTGAAGTTGTTGATGCCCATGCAGGTGACGATGGCAGCGCTCTTTGCCTTGTTCTCATAGTGCGCCATTACGGTGTCTGCGGGGTAGGTCTCGGGACCCTGCAGGAAGTGGGGCAGGGAGTTGGAGACACACATACGGTTCTTGAGCACATAGTTGCCGATCTTCAGCGGCTCAAGAAGGTGCTTGAATTTAGGTTCGCTCATTCGTGCGATTCCTCCTTAATTGTGTGGATGGCGCTATTATAGCATGTTGCAGGACAAATTGTACCGGGTAAGCACAAAAGGATGAAAATGCATACAAAAGACAACCAGTTCCCGAAAAAAGCAGAATGGCAGCGTGGATTATGAATAAGAAAACGACCAAATATCTACTGAAATCGCCGAAATAGAATTAAAACTATCAAAATGTCCTGTTTATAAGTGAAAACTGTAATAAAATCATAACGGAAGGGTACGCATTGTGCAAATTGTTACTCCGAAACGGAACCGGAGCGACAAAAAACTGTCATAAGCTTCTGGTGAACCGAGGAAAGCGGAATTATACTTGCAAAGTAGCGTATGGTTTGCTATAATATCTTGTACTGTAAAATTGCGCGTAGAGTGCGATTTCGGCGCTGCGGCAGATGAAATTCACGGCGGCGTTTGAATTATTCCTCTGAGAGGATGAGCTAGATGATAAAAAGCATGACCGGCTATGGCCGCGCCCAGGGCAGCTTTTCCGGCGGCGACATTACCGTCGAAATCAAGTCTGTCAACAACCGCTATCTCGACTGCGGCGTCAAGCTGCCCCGGGGCTATGCCTATCTGGAAGAGGGCATTAAGAGCCAGGTGCAGAAGTCCATTTCCCGGGGCAAGGTGGATGTGTTCATCACCATCAATTCCGCCGGAGCGGACAACGTAAAGATTTCCGTCAACACCCCTGTGGCAGAGGGCTATCTTGCCGCCATGCGTCAGCTGGTGGAGCAGTATGGCATTCAGGACGATATTTCCGCCGCTGCAATTTCCCGGTTTAGCGATGTATTTATTGTGGAAAAACAGGAACAGGACGAAAATGAGGTCAAGTCCGCCATCTCCGGCGTGGTGGCACAGGCACTTAACGCCTTCGATGCCATGCGCACCCGGGAGGGCGAGGCACTGAAAACCGATCTTCTCCAAAAGGCAGCGGGCATTCTTACTCTGGTTGCCAGAGTGGAGGAGCGATCACCCATTACCGTAAAAGCCTATCGGGACCGGCTCACTGCAAAAATGCAGGAGGTGCTGGAGGACCGGCAGATTGATGAAGCCAGAATCATTCAGGAGGCTGCCATTTATGCCGACAAGGTTGCGGTGGACGAGGAAACCGTCCGGCTCCGCAGCCATGTGGATCAGCTGGAGTCCATGCTCACCGAGGGCGGCGTCATCGGCAGAAAGCTGGACTTTTTGATGCAGGAGATGAACCGGGAAGCCAACACCATCGGCTCCAAGGGCAACGATGTGGAGCAGGCGCGAAACGTGGTCAACATCAAGTCTGAGCTGGAAAAGATCCGGGAGCAGATTCAGAACATCGAGTAATTAGGAGTACGTCATGAAGCTCATGAACATCGGCTTTGGAAATATGATCTCTGCCCAGCGGCTGCTTGCCGTGGTGTCTCCGGATGCCGCGCCCATTAAGCGGCTGGTACAGGAGGCGCGGGAGCGCGGCATGCTCATCGACGCCAGCTGCGGCAGAAAAACCAAGGCGGTGCTGGTGATGGACACGGACCATGTGGTTCTGTCCGGACTGGCGCCGGAGACCATTGCCCATCGTGCCGGTGTGGAGCTGGAGCAGGAGCCTGAGGAGGAGTAAAACATGCAGCGGGGAAAGCTACTTGTAATTTCCGGTCCCTCTGGTGTTGGCAAATCCACCACCATTCAGGGCATGCTGACAAAGCACCCGGATATGTATTTTTCCGTATCCGCCACCACCCGTCAAAAGCGGGAGGGGGATGTGGAGGGCGTCACCTATTTCTTTAAAACCGCCGACGCCTTTGCGGAAATGATTCAGCGGGGCGAGTTTTATGAACACGCCGAATATGCGGGAAACTGCTATGGAACCCCAAAAGAGCCGGTAGAGCGTCGGCTGGGCAGCGGAATCGACGTGATTATGGACATCGACGTCCAGGGCGCCATGCAGCTGAAGGAAAAATGTCCCGATGCGGTGCTGATTTTTCTGGTTGCGCCGTGCTTTTCCGTCATCGAAAAGCGGCTTCGGGGTCGAGGCGACACCGGCGAGGCGGATATGGAAAAACGCCTGAAAAAAGCCCGCTGGGAATATGAAATGGCAGTCCACTATGATTATATTGTGCTCAACGATACCAAGGAGCACGCAGTTGAAGCAATCGACAGTATCCTCACCGCGGAAAAGCTCCGCGCTGAGCGACAGACTGATCTGTTAAAAATGGAGGAATCATTATGATGCTGTATCCACCTGTACCGCAGATGCTCAAAAGCGTCAGCAACCGCTATCTGCTGGTCAATGTCATTGCCCGCCGGGCGCGTCAGGTTGCCATTGAGTCCGAGGAGTTCAAAATCCCCGCGGAAAAGATGGCGGTCAGCGAAGCCATTGACGAAATCGCCGATGGAAAAATCGTTGCTACCATAAAGGATGAATATCTGCGCTGAGCAGTGATTGGGCAAAGGAAACCCGCAGTGCCTCGCGCCGCGTCTGGGGTGCGCGGCGGGGGGCATTTGGCGTTTTTCACGGATGAAACCTTAGATCCGGCAAAGAAAGCTAAAAAATTGTCAAAACCCTCTTGACTTTAGCGCTTTAACGTGCTAAAATGTTAGCACACTAAAACATAACGATCGTGAGGGTCAAAAAAATGAAAAAGATAATTTCCGTAATGCTTATCG
>CAJKNS010000202.1 GCA_905201305.1 uncultured Eubacteriales bacterium | reverse complement strand
TTTTCAAGTGCTCAGATATTATAGCCGCCCATCTGCCATTTGTCAAGGTGTTTTTTCGCTTTTCTCTAAAATTACTATCCCTAGTGCATAGACTGCCAAGATACCCCAAAATACAGCAGCCATGACGGATTGTGCCCTTTCTCCCACACTCCGATATGCACTTTCCAGTCCCAGTGCTGCCGCAATCGGAAGCAAATACGTCCACCTTTTTCTGTTTTTCCCCATGCCTGTTTTTAAATATTCTCCGCCGATCAGCATTGCAGAAAATGTTCCGATCAGGGTACCTGCCGCCAATATCGCTTCGATTCTCTGTACCTTTCCAAAGATTCGGATGGTCTGCACTGCACGGAACAGCGGCGCTTTTTCTGTCTGCACCAATGCTTGCCCTAAGGCGCCCTGGGTTACAACGCTCAGTCCGACTGCTAGTATTCCCGTTCCAACGAACCAGCCCCACGGTCTGCCGCCCCTCCCCTTTGTCATCAGCAGACTCACCAGCACTGCGATTCCCACATGCGCAATGGAGAATTCTTTGGGTGCCAATTCCGTCCGCCGGGCGCTGACGCCCCCAAAGATCACAACCAGTGCCATCAGCGGCAGCACGAGCATCCCCATGGCGTTGGATGCCGCCCTTCCCGTGTCTGTGCCGGAGATTCCATACCATAATAATAGCAGCATGCACAGGGAGACAAATGGGAATGTGCTGTCTTCCGGAAACGCCTGCTCCGCTGCCTGGGCTGCACCGGCAATCAGCAAAATTCCCATGAGAATTTGAATCCAGCGCGCCGCATTTCGCCGCCGCCATTTCCACTGCATTCCTGCGCACCAGCACAGCACTGCGCCAACGCTCCAGCCCAGCAGCACCTCCAGCCAGGAATACCCTGACGTCAATACCGCCCAGACTCCCAGCGCCGCCGCCAAATTCCCCGCATTTCTACCCAATTTCATGCTCTATCCCACTGCTTTCCCTGTTTTCTGCCGTTCCAGCCACTGATTTTTGATGGATGCCAGGTCGGGCATGCTGCGGTCCCGCCGCTCCCTGGCTTCCAGCACCTGTTCCAAATCATCCTGCGATTGAAGCTCCGCAGCGCTTTTCGAGCTGGTATACACAATGGCGCCCAGGGGAATCTCGTCCGGCAGCTCCATTACCCGGCGTGCACCGTTCTGCTCTCCACAGAGGATAATCCGGCGGACCTGCCGCAGAAACAGCGTCCCCGGTGTATTTTCCGCCATATCTTTTAATGCCTCCGGCACCGTTTCACCGTTCCCCTCCAGTGTGCCAGCCGCCACCTGGACTTGTCCCTGCTTCGCTTCGATCAGAAGCGTCTCCACCACACGCAAGCTGCCTGCATCCACGCCGTGAAAGGGATGCACTGCCCAGAGTGCTGCCAGTCCCGCCAATGCTATGATCCATTTTTTCATATGCTACCTCTGATTTCGTCTGTTTTCCGGCGACAGCTCCTCCGGTCGATACTTTTCCTGCACCAGCAGCGGACGAAGCTTGGGCAGCTTTCCCTGGGATATGGGCAGAAGATACGGTACCCCAAGGCTTCGAAGTGCCCCAAGATGCAGCAGCAGTGCCAAAAGTCCCAGCGTTACGCCCGCCATTCCCGCCAGTAAGCCGCCAATTACCAACAAAAACCGCCAGATTCGGATGGCATCAGCAAAATCCCGCTGGGGCAGCGCAAAGCCGCAGATTCCCGCCGCCGCTACTACAATCAGTGCCGCCGGAGAAACCAGATTCGCTTCCACCGCCGCAGAGCCTACCACCAAGCCGCCAATGATACTCACCGCCTGCCCCAGATTTTGCGGCAGGTGCAAGCCCGCCTCCTGCAAAAGCTCAAAGGAGCACAGCAGCACCAGCACCTCCGCTCCCACGGAAAAGGGCACCGCGTCTCTGGATTCCACAATGGCACGAAGCCATGCCGCCGGAATCATCTCCTGATGGTACAGGCATACCGCCACAAACACCCCGGGCAGCAGCAATGCCGCCAGCAGGCTCAGATAACGCAGAAACTTAATTGCGGACGCCACCAGATAGTTCCCACCCCGGTCCTCCGGCGACTCCATGAAATCGCCCAGGCAGCAGGGCAACAAATATCCCAGCGGCAGTCCGTCCACCAAAATGCCCACACGCCCTGCCATCAGTCCCCAGGCAAACCGGTCCGCCCGCTCCGTATAGATCTGCACGGGAAACGCAGTGGTTCGGCTGCCGGTGAGATATTCCTCCACCGCCGCTGGGGTCAGGAGTCCATCAATGTCCAGCCCTTTCAGCCGTCGGGACACTGCCTTCACCAAATTGGGATCGGTAATTCCGGCAACGGAACACACCGTTACATTGGTCAGGCTGCGTCGTCCCACCACCTGCTCCTCCAGCCGAAGCTCCGGAGTTCTGAGATGCCGGCGTACCAGACTGGTGTTGGTACGAACCGTTTCCGTAAAGGCGTCTTTAGCGCCCTTAATGGTATTTTCCACCTCCGGCGAGGAAATGGATCGCTTTTCTCCAGTTTTGACCTCAAATGCCGCCGCCTGATTCTCTCCAAAGATCACCAGACAGAACCCGTTCACCAGCTTTTCCGCCGCTGCATCCATGTCCGGCACCGGTACCTCCACGGCATTATAGATCAGCGTTTTGGCTGTCTCCAGGCTGACCGGCTGACGTGCCTGCATCAATGGCTTCATGACAAAATCCGAAATCTCTGAGCTGGATACCAGACCGTCAATAGAGCAAACCCATAGCTCCTGCTTGTCCGGTCCTGCCAACACCTGACGCAGGGTAAAATCCCCCGCTTCACCAAATATCCGGAGCAAATTAACCTTGGTGATCGGCACGGGATATTTGGGCTGCGGCGCCGGATGGGGTACAAAGGGATTGGACGGCATGTTACTTCACCTCCGCCCTAGTTTGCCGCGATACAGCCAAATTATGCAGTCGTTGCGCATCTCAGCAAAATATGCTACATTATATAATAGAATAACAGCTTCAGGAGGAACGCTCCATGAATAAGAATCAGGTTTTCACCGGCGAAATCACCGGCATCACCAGTCAGGGGCTGGGGGTTGCGCGGTTTGAGGACCGTGCCGTATTTGTAAAGGGTGCAATCCCCGGCGAACACTGTGAAATTAAGATCATAAAGGTGGGCAAAACCGCCGTTTATGGCAGATTAGAACGGATTTTAACCCCGTCTCCCCATCGAATGACTCCAGTCTGTCCTCATTTTGGGCTCTGCGGCGGCTGCGACCTGATGCATATGGACTATCCGTTTGAAGCGCAGCTGAAGCGGCAGCGGGTATACGATGTGCTTCAGCGAATTGGCGGCGTGGACCCCGGCGAGTTGCCCATTACGCCTGCGCCCACCGATCAGGGCTACCGGAATAAGGCGCAGTTCCCTGTGGCAATGACCGAACAGGGTCCCGCCGCCGGGTTCTTTCGGGCGCGAACCCACCAGCTGATCCCGGTAACGGACTGCTATATTCAGCCCCCGGAAGCCCATCAAATTGCCCAGGCGGTCCTTGCCTGGATGGAGAAATATCACATTCTCCCCTACGATGAAGCAACAGGCAAGGGCTACGTTCGACATATTTTCGTCCGCAAGGCAGTGGTCACTGGAGAGCTCATGGCATGCATCATCGCCAACGCCCAGGAACTGCCCAAGCGGAAGCAGCTGGTGGAGCAGATTCGAGCGGCAGTCCCGGGCATTACCACCGTAGTGCACAACGTCAACACCCGTCCCGGCAATGCCATTCTGGGGGATACCTATCACACGCTGTACGGAAACGGCTATATTGAGGACCGGCTCTGCGGTCTGACCTTCCGGCTGTCTCCCGCTTCGTTCTATCAGGTCAATCACCATCAGGCTGAGGTGCTCTATGAGAAAGCCATCTCTATGGCGGACCTTCACGGAACGGAAACCGTATTGGATCTCTATTGCGGCACCGGCACCATTACCCTTGCCATGAGCCGCAGCGCCGGTCAGGTGATTGGCGTGGAGGTCGTCCCCCAAGCCATTGAGGACGCCAAGGATAACGCCCGCCGCAATCAGATCGAAAATGCCCGCTTTTTCTGCGCCGACGCTGGGAAAGCTGCATTGCAGCTGGCAGCAGAGGGAATCCGCCCGAACGTAATCACCGTGGACCCGCCCAGAAAGGGCATTTCTCAGGATGTGATCGATGCCATTGCCGCCATGAATCCGGACCGGCTGGTGTATGTATCCTGCGACCCCGCTACGCTGGCGCGGGATGTGAAGCTGCTGGAGGAAAAGGGATATCACTACCGGCGCGGCGAGGCAGTGGATCTGTTCCCGAGGACGAAGCACGTCGAGACGGTTTGTCTCTTAGTTCTGAGAAATCCTGTGACACATATCAATATTGATGTGGATGTGGAAGAAATGGTGCAGGATAAAAGAGGAATGGCAACCTATGGGCAAATCAAGGATTATGTTTTGGAACACAGCGGCTTGAATGTCAGCAGTCTTTATATCGCTCAGATAAAGCAGAAACACGGCATTATCGAGCGCGAGAACTATAATAAACCGAAATCCGAGGATGCCAGGCAGCCACAATGCCCACTGGAAAAGGAAAGAGCCATTACGGAGGCATTGAAACATTTTGGAATGCTATAAAATAAAGGAGGTGCTTCATGTATAACCCACAGCTTGAAACTTTTCTGCGCGTGGCGGATGCAGGCAGCTTCAACAAAGCCGCCGAAGAAAGCTACATCACGC
>CAJKNS010000201.1 GCA_905201305.1 uncultured Eubacteriales bacterium | reverse complement strand
GGGGATCATAGCCGCCGCGATGGATGGCGTCGATCAGCTGTCCAATGACTAAGATTGCAGGGAAACAGGCGTCGTTATGGACGTATTTCTGCCCCTCCTCCAGAATGGTATGTCCGGTGGTGGAGAGCATTTTGACCTTGTAGCCCGCCTCCTGAAGGATGCTTTCCAGCATGGCGAAGTGATCCGGCAGCATCTGGGGGGCAAGAATGGTGTATTCCTCCGCCATCTCCTTGGTAAACAGGAGACGACCTGTTTTGTCATAAACCAGCTCCGCCATTTACTTCGCCTCCTTTCTGGCATCCATGGCAGCCATAAGGCTGCGGATTCTGATTTTTACCGCGCCCAGGTTGGTAATATCGTCGATTTTCAGCTGGGTATAGAGCTTTCCGCCCTTCTCAAGAATAGAACGCAGCTCATCGGTGGTAATGGCATCGGTGCCGCAGCCGAAGGAAACCAGCTGCACCATCTGCATATCCTTCTGGGTGCAGACATAGCGTGCGGCATTGTACATCCGGCTCTGGAATGTCCACTGGTTCAGCACCGTGCGGGTCTCGTAGCCCTCCCGATACGCCAGGGTATCCTCGGTAATCAGCACAAAACCGAAGGAGGTAATCAAGTCGTTGATGCCGTGGTTGATCTCCGGGTCAATATGATAGGGTCTGCCTGCCATGACGATGATGGGCTTGCCTTGTGCCCTTGCTTCTTCGATGTACTTCTCACCGGTAGCGTGGACATCCTCCACATAGGCGTTGTAGGCATCGTAAGCTGCTGCAACGGCTGCCTTGGTTTCCTCCTTGGGAATGCCAAACTCCGTTTCAAAGAGGGCAGAGAGCCGCTTGGCGCAGTCCTTATGCCGCCACAGTCCCACATAGGGATCGAGGAATCTTGTCTTTTTCAGCGCCGGAACGTTGGCAGCCAGCAGCTCGGGATAATATGCTACCACCGGGCAGTTATAATGGTTATCGCCAATGCCCTCGTCGTTGTTGTAGGACATGCAGGGGTACCAAATGGCGTCCACTCCTGCGTCCACCAGCGCCTCCACATGACCGTGGAGCAGCTTGGCAGGATAGCAGACCGTATCGGAGGGGATGGTGTGCTGACCCTTTAAGTAAATTGCCCGGGAGGATTCCGGCGACAGAACCACCTCAAAGTTCAGCTTAGTAAACAGCGTATACCAGAAGGGGAGGTTTTCGTACATGTTGAGCCCAAAGGGGATGCCCATGCGTCCACGGCTGCCGTCGCCGTCGCCCTTGCCCTCCATGGCACGGAGCTTTTTGTATTTATAGTGGAACATGTCCGGCATTTCGGTTTTCTTGCCGCCCAAAGGCTTGGAGCACCGGTTGCCGGAGATAAACCGCCTTCCGCCGTCAAAGATATTGATGGTCAGGGAACAGTGGTTGGTGCAGCCCTTGCAGGTGGTGGGATTGGACTTGTGGGTGAAGCTCCGGAGCTGCTCAGCGGTAAGAATATTGGACTTTTCCAGTCCCAAATCTCTTGCGGTGAGCGCTGCGCCGAATGCGCCCATGAGTCCTGCAATCACCGGACGGGTGACGTTCCTGCCCAGCTCCAGCTCAAAGGCACGGAGCACGGCGTCATTCAGGAACGTACCGCCCTGAACCACGATGTTCTTGCCCAAATCGTCCGCAGAAGCTGCCCGGATGACCTTGTAGACGGCATTTTTCACAATGGAAATGGACAGACCGGCAGAGATATCCTCCACCGTTGCGCCGTCCTTCTGCGCCTGCTTCACCGAGGAGTTCATAAACACCGTACACCGGGAGCCCAGGTTCACCGGATGCTTGGCAAGCAAGCCCATCTTGGAGAAGTCCGCAATGGAATAGCCCAGCGCCTTGGCAAATGTCTCAATAAAGCTACCGCAGCCGGAGGAACACGCCTCGTTGAGCATAATGGAATCCACGGCATTATTCCGGATTTTGAAGCACTTCATATCCTGACCGCCGATGTCGATGATAAAATCAACCCCAGGGGAGAAGTGAGATGCAGCACGGAAATGCGCCACCGTCTCTACCAGTCCCGCATCCACCTGGAATGCAGATTTGATGAGGTCCTCGCCATAACCGGTGACGGCGCTGCCTGCAATGGTAATCCGATCGCCGAACTTGTCATAAATGGCGTGAAGCTGCTCTAAAATGACAGATACGGGGTTGCCGCGGTTAGAGCTGTAATAGGTGTACAGCAGTCCGCCGTCGGGCGCGATGAGACACAGCTTTGTGGTGGTGGAACCGGCGTCGATCCCAAGATATGCCTTGCCGGTGTAGGTGTCGGCATCCACCTCGGGGGGCTTCTTGGAGTTATGGCGAGTTAAAAACTCGTCATATTCCGCCTGAGAGGCAAACAGGGGAGGCATGGTCTGGGTGCCGCCGCGATCCTCTACGGAGTCTACCAGACGCTGATAGACGTCCTCATATTCATATTCTCCGTACCCTTCGGAGCACAGCGCTGCACCGATGGCAGCAAAGCAGTCGCCGTTTTCCGGGAAGATAGCATGGTCGTTATCCAGCTTCAGGGTTTCCTGAAAGCGCTGCCGCAGTCCCTTTAAGAAGTGCAGCGGTCCGCCCAAAAATACCACCTTACCGGTGATATCTCTGCCCTGTGCCAGTCCGGCTACGGTCTGATCCACCACAGCCTGGAAGATAGAAGCCGCCACGTCCTCTTTTCTTGCGCCCTGATTCAGAATGGGCTGGATATCGGACTTGGCAAATACGCCGCAGCGGGAGGCAATTGGATAAATTTTCTCATAGCCCAGGCTCAGCTCGTCCAGCTCATCGGCAGTTACGCCCACCAGAGTTGCCATCTGGTCAATGAATGCGCCGGTGCCGCCTGCGCAGGAGCCGTTCATGCGCTCCTCCAGGGAGCCCTGGAAGAAGATGATCTTTGCGTCCTCGCCGCCCAGCTCAATCACCGCGTCGGTATCGGGAATAAACCGCTCCACTGCCTCGGCGGTGGCAAATACCTCCTGCACAAAGTCCACCTTCGCAGACTTTGCAAGACCAAGACCTGCCGAACCGGTGATCACAGCCTTCACCCGCTGTCCCTTCAGGATCGGCTCCGCCCGGCGCAGCAGCTCGCAGGTCTTTTCCCGGACCATGGACAAATGCCGCTCATAGGACCGGAACAGAAGGTTGTCCTGTTCGTCCAGCACCACTACTTTGACGGTGGTGGAACCCACGTCAATGCCAATTTTTAAACTCATTTACGTCACCTTTATCTTTTGGTCAACACCGGCTTCATGCATCATCGAGCTTCAGCCAATCTTTTCCGCCGGAAATGCGTTATTTTTTCTTGCCATACACAAAGTATGCCTGCGAAAAACTGCCTTTTTCCGACACAAAATCTCTAGCTGAATGTTCTTGCCGAATTATTCGGTGTTGCCGTTACAGCGAAACATATCAAGCACGGAAAGGAGACATTTTGTCAAAGAAACGTTCCAACGGTGAAGGTTCCCTGCGCCGCCGCACAGACGGACGATGGGAATGCACCATTATGGATGGATATTTCCCCAACGGGAAACGCAAATACAAGAGCTTTTACGGCAAAACCCAGAAGGAAGTCAAGCAGAAGGTGCAGGAATACCGCACGGCGCTGGACGCCGGGTTAAAGCTGGACTCCAAGCTGACCTTTGAGATCTGGTCAGAGCAGTGGTACGCGGGGCATCTTACAAGTATCTCACCCACCACCCGCGAGAGCTACCGTTACAGTCTGAACATCCTAAATCAGGCATTCCGCAACAAGGCCATTATGGACATCAAGCCGGTGGATGTGGAGCAGTTCTTGCAGCAGCTCCGAAGGGATGGCAAGTCCGATTCCACCCTTGCCAAGTGCCGGGGGATGCTCTATCAGATCATGAACAAAGCGGAGGCCAACGACCTGATCCGAAAGAATCCGGTGCGCTTTGCGGAAAAGATGAAGTCCACCGGGCTGAAACGCCCCAAGGATGCGTTTACCGCCGATGAGGTGACGCTGCTCATGAAGCAGCTGCCCGATGACCGAATGGGCTGGAGCATTCGCCTGATGCTTGCAACCGGGATGCGGATGCAGGAGATTCTTGCGCTGGAACCCCGGCACATCACATCGGACGGCTCCTACATCTACATCCGTCAGGCAGTGAATCTGGTCAAGGGCACGCCCCATATTGGAATGCCCAAGTCCAGAGACAGCATCCGGGATGTGCCGGTTCCGGAGAATGTCCGGTACTGCGCTGTGAATCTCCGGAATACCACCTGCCGGTTTATCTGGGAGGTGGGGAAGGTGGGGCAGCCCTGCAATCCCTCGTATTTCCGCAACACCTTCAAGACATATCTGGATCGTATCCCCAATGTCCGGGCGCTGACGCCGCATTCCTGCCGCCACACCTATGTGAGTCAGATGCAGGCGCTGGGAGTGGATCTGTCCACGATTCAGAGCATTGTGGGCCATGCGGATATCGACATGACCCAGCATTATCTCCATGTGCAGGAATCTGTCCGGCAGTCCGCTACGCAGAAGTTCAGCGAGACGTTTTCCGTCAAATGAGTACATAGCGTGTCAGGGCTATTCTGGTCAGAATTCTGGTCAACTGGAATTTCGCTTCCATTTGCTCTCTGCAAAATCACGCAAAAAGTTCTAAAAACACAGAAAAAAGACCCGAAATCCTACGATTTCAGGTCTTAAAAGTGGTGGAGATAAGCGGGATCGAACCGCTGACCTCTTGAATGCCATTCAAGCGCT
>CAJKNS010000200.1 GCA_905201305.1 uncultured Eubacteriales bacterium | reverse complement strand
AATTTTCATCAGACCCCAGTCCGGCTTCCGTTCCTCGGCGGATACCTGCCGCCCGGAATGCAGATTTTTCTCATGCCAGTTCAGTAAAATCTTGTTCATGTACCGCCATGCCAGCTTTCCGGTGGCAAGGACGGTCTTTTCATATGCCTGCCGAATGGCATCCACATCAAAGCCCATATTCAGCCATGCATGTATGTATTCCCGCTCGGAATCCACCAGCGCCCGGTCCAGCCCCATCGCCTTTTTCACCTGCGCCTCCGGCGCCAGCAGCTCCAGACTGTGACTGATATAAGCGGATGCCTGTTCCAGGGTTTGAATGCCGTTGTTTGCCCATTTGTAGCATTCCTTTTCCAGAATTCGCATGGACATGGTGCGGTTCCTTCCGGCGCTTTTGTTATAATACTCCAGTCTCTGCAGGCAAAACGTCAGCGCCATGCTGATAACCTCCGGTGGGAGCTTTAAATAGTCCCGCAGGGACAGCAGGGTTTTCAGCTCTTCCGTGGTGAGCACTCTGCCCATCCGGCGGCTGACCTCTCCCTGCAGCAGCTGAAAGCCGGGATCCCGTGCAGAGAATGCCGTCACCTCTTCGCCGGTGTAAACCGGTGCCTGCTGCCGGTCAAACCGCGCTTTGGGCACCACCGCATCCATCAGCCCCAGCCGCTTGAGCAGGCTTTCCGCCCAGCCCAGATTTTGCATGGGCATATTCAGCTGCTGCTCCGCCTGCTTGAGTGTGACATCTCCGGTGGACTTCATATAAAGATATACCAGCGCCGCCTCTCCGCTTCCGGCAGACAGCAGCTTCCCCAGCTCCTCCGGAGTCAGGGTGATATAGTCCAGTGTCAAATCAACTTCCTCCTGTCAATCCACCAGCAGTGCGTTCTCAGGCTCAACCTCCTGCGCCTGATCCTGGCTCTCGAAATAATACTCCAGAATATCCTTTGCCACATTGGAGAAGAAGCCGCCGGTGTCGCCGTGCTCCACATAGACCGCAACGGCAATCTGCGGATTATCCGCCGGAGCCCAGCATACAAAGGATGCGTTATCCGATCCGCCGTTACCGTGCTGCGCGGTACCGGTTTTACAGGCAACCGAATAGCCGAAATTCTCAAAATAGGTCTTTGCGGTACCCTCCGTGGCACACTGAACCATGCCTTCCTTAATGACCTGATACTCCTCCTGGCTCATCAGATCCGTTGCCGCCGGCGCAAACTTGTTTGCCTCCACCAGCGTCTGAAAATCCGAAGACACCGCGCGGCGCAGGAAGGTCGCATTGTACAGGGTTCCACCCGTGGACAGCGCCGTCACGTAACGGCACAGCTGAATGGGCGTTGCGGTTGTAATGGACTGACCGATGGACGCCATCAGGGTATCGGCGATATACCAGCCCTGCTCCAATTCGTTGTCATACAGCGCAGCCTTATTCGCTTTGGACGCCATAATACCCTTGTTATCCGGGATCTCAGAGCCGGTAGACTGTCCGAAGCCAAAGCTCTCGCCCACCGCGTCGATTTCATCTATACTCAGCATATCGCCTACGGTATAGAAATAGACGTTGCAGGAGTTTGCAATGGCGCCGCGCATATCCAGCTCGCCGTGCCCCATGGGATTTGTTGCAGAATAAATCCAGCACTTGCCGGTGAATCCTTTCTCAGAATACTTGGTATAAAGTCCCGTGTCATTCACCGTATAACCGGGAGAAATGCCATGGCGCATGGCAGCAAGGGACGTAATCATCTTAAAGGCAGAGCCGGGCGCCAGAGGATACTGGAGGGCACGGTTTGCCAGCGGATCGCCATCCGCCACCAACAGCTCGTCGTACATGGTGGCATAGTCCTTGGGATCATAGGTGGGATAGTTGGCAGCGCACAGCACCTCGCCGGTATCCACCTTCATCGCCACCACCGCACCGGATTTTGCATCGGATCCGTGGGCGTTTATATCCTCGCCACCGTTTTTCTCCTTGCCAAGCTCTGCCATCTCCTGGACGTACTTGGCAAGGGATGTCTCCGCTACCTCCTGCATGCCGATATCGATGGTTGTCACCACGTTGTCGCCGCTCTTTGGCTCCACCTTCCAGTATTCGTCCACCACCGTACCGTCGGAGGTGACTGTAATCACCTTCTGCCCGTCGGTGCCGTGGAGGTATTGCTCAAAGGCGTATTCCATGCCATCCTTACCGACGGTGGCATTCATACTGTATTCCTGCGCCTTGTAGGTGCTCTCATATTCCTCCGCAGACATCAGACCCACATGCCCCAGAATCTGCGCGGCAAAGCTGGTGTTGAATTCCCGAACCGTAGTCGTTACCACGTCCATGCCCGGAATGCCCAGCTCCTTGAGGATTGCCAGCTGCTCCGCAGAGATATCCTTCACCGGCGTGTAGGTTTCGGTGTTGGCATAGTTCGGAAGATCCAGCTCATATCTGAGCCCCATAATCAGCCGCGCCTCTGTTTCGGTATATTCATCAGAGATGTGATACGCCGTTTTAAGCTGCTTTGCCAGATTCTCCGCCGTCATATCTGCATCCCAGCCGCGCTTGAGCAGGAATCTTCGGTAGTTATACTGCTCGGTGGAGGACAGCTCATCTGTGGTATACACATAGGGTGTGGTCATGGACAGCGGCAGACTTTCCTCGTACTCGATGCCGTTTTTGATGCAGGTCTGCGCCAGCTGGAGCAGGTATCCATTGGGATCATCGGAGTTAAACAGCACAAAGCTCTGCAAGGTTACATTGTAGGTTGCCCGGTTGCTCACCAGCACATTACCATGGCGGTCCAGAATTTCTCCCCGGGCTGCCGATACATACTGCACATAGCTTGTGGTATTGGCGCTGCTATAGGAATTCTCCTCTGTGCTCGTCATCTGAACGGAAAACAGCCGGATGGCATATATCGCCGCCACCAGAAAAATCAGAAAAACTACGATGCCATTGCGAAAGCGATAGGTTCTATCCATGGAATCCTCCAATCTGGGAAATATATTGCGTAATCGGGTAAAATACCACACAGAACGCCGCCGACAGCAGGCACTCCGGTGCCAAATCCGTAATCAGTACCGATGCAGGCAGGATGCCCTGGGCAATCAGCGCAACCAAATAAACGCCCTCGGTCAGCAGCAGCGCGGGAATGCTGATGCTGAAAATCGTCTTCCAGCTTTGCAGCAGAAAGCGCTGGGCAAGTAGTCCCGACGCAAAGCCCACCAGGGTCAGCGCCACAATATGCCACGCTCCCATCAGGCTCAGCGGTCCGCTCCACGCCCAAAGGCAGCCGCCGACCAGTCCAAAGATGCTGCCCTTTTCTACGCCCTCCCACAAGCCGATGCAGGCGGCAGCAATGGGCATCACACAGGGACGGTAGCGAAGGTTCATGGCACTGAACACCGCCTCATCCAGCAGCAGCGCGGCAAAAAGCACCACGGCATACAGCGCCATTTTCATGCGAAACCGCATTTTACTGGACATAAAGCGTGCCTTCCTTTCCGTCAGTTCTTAATGTCATAGGATTTAATAACAAACACCTGCTCCACCTCGCTGATTGCAATCGTCGGGGAAATCACAGCGTATTTTGCCACATTGGTTTCATCGTCGCCCACATCGGTCACATTGCCGATGACCAGTCCGGGGGGATAGATATCGCCGTCGCCGGAGGTGAGCAGCTGATCGGAGTTTCGAATGGTGGCAGAGGAGCTTAGATAGCTCGCCTTGAGCTTGCCTTCCTTCATCAGCGTAAAATCGCCCTGGGCAATACAGCTATAGCCGCTGCCGAAGATATATGCGCCGATTTCCGAGGTGGTGTCCAGAATTGTGGTCACCGTTGCCCAGTTGGTGCCCACCTCTGTGAGGATGCCAACCACCTGACCGCTCTCGGTTATGGCGCACATGCCGGTTTCCAGTCCCACAGAGCTGCCCTGAGAGATGGTGATGGTGCTGCCATAGCCGCTGCCGCCCCAGGATACCACGTTGGCGATCTCCAGATCATAGTCCGTGTGCTTCTCTGTAAGGTCTTGCAGCTGCCGCAGCCGTTCATTCTCCGATTTATAGGTCTGGGCATCCCGAATGTCCTGGTTCATGTTGGCAAGCTCTTCCTGTAGCTGCTCGTTCTCCGCCTGAAGCAGCTCATAGCCGAACAGATAGTCATACAGCCGCTCTGCCTTGTTCACCAGCAGCGTAACGCCGTTTTTCACCGGATTGACCACAATGGACACGGCATTATTCAATGCGCCGGCTTTTCCGGGCCACAGGAACATGCTGCCGATGGTAATCAGCGCTGCCAACGCCGCCAGAACCAGCACCACGCGAACCCGGGTGGTGAAGTATTTTTTCATGCCTCAGCCCCCAGCACGGGAATTCCTGCCCGCCGGAGCATCAGCCCCACCTGGCACACGGGAAGCCCCATGACGTTATAATAGTCTCCGTCGATTTTCTGGGTAAAGATGGCGGCATAGCCCTGAATCCCATAGGCGCCCGCCTTATCCATAGGCTCTCCGGTGGCAACATACCAGTCAATCTCCGCCTGAGACATGTTCCGGAACACTACCTGAGTTTCCTCGCAGTGGGTTTCGGTGCCCCGGGGTCCCATCACCGTCACGCCGGTAAGCACCCGATGACTTCTGCCGCTGAGCGCCCGAAGCATTTCGGCTGCCTGCTCCTTGCTGTGGGGCTTGCCAAGAATTTTTCCGTCCAGCTCCACCACCGTATCCGCAGAAAGCACCACGGCTTCCTCGGGATGATTCGCC
>CAJKNS010000199.1 GCA_905201305.1 uncultured Eubacteriales bacterium | reverse complement strand
CGCGCATGGCCTTGCCCATCTTGGTCTTGCCGGTAAACAGGGTCAGCGCCACCATGATTACGATGCAGGCAAGCACGGTGACAATGGCAACGGAGCTGATAAGCAGGTCGCCGCCAGCGAGCTCCAGAGAAGGAAGATTGATCACAGAGGTAAACACCTTGGGATCGGACTTCCAGATCAGCAGCGCTGCGTTCTGAAGGAAATAGCTGACGCCGATTGCCGTAATCAGCACAGCCAGGGACGGTGCTGCGCGAAGGGGCTTATAGGCAAGCCGCTCAATCACAATGCCCAGCAGAGTACAAACCACAACTGCCAGGATAACACCGACCACCGGGGGCAAATTCAGATAGCTCATGGTGCAGAAACAGACATAGGCACCAACCATGATAACGTCGCCGTGGGCGAAGTTCAGCATCTTAGCGATACCGTAAACCATGGTGTAGCCCAGTGCGATGATGGCATAAACACTTCCCAGACTGATGCCGTTGATCAAATTGGAAAGCAGGTTCATACCACACACCTCCCTTTCAACGAATTTTTCTTAAAATCGGCAAACGGGGGTTGCCAGGCGGCAACCCCCGTGGATTTTTGCGATATAGGGGCGATTAGTCCATACCGGCGTATGCGCCGTCCTTAATAACCATGCCCTTAGGCGCCTTGGAAACCTCACCGGTGGTGGACCAGGTCATGCCAGTGCCGGTCAAGCCATCAAAAGTGAAGTCGCTGGAGGTGAAGGTCTCGACCATCTTGTCGCAGATGTCGGAAACGCTCATGTCAGCGGTAACGCCAGCCTTCTGGCAAGCCGCATAGATTGCATAGACGCAGTCATAAGCGTCAGCAGCAAACTGGTTGGGCGTATCGCCATACTTTTCCTTGTACTTGGAAACGAAGTTCTGAGTCTTCTCATCGGAAGCATCTGCGGAGAAGGGAGTCAGCAGCATCAAGCCCTCAGCCAGAGAGGTATCAAAGCCCTCCAGATCCAGGATGCCGTCCATGCCGTCCACACCGAAGAATGCGGGATCATAGCCCATGCCGTCTGCCTGCTTCAGAATCAGGGAAGCGGGGGTGTAGTAGATGGGCAGGAAGATGAGGTCAGCGCCAGCGCTCTTTGCCTCGCCCAGCTGGACGGAGAAGTCGTTGGCGGTGTCGTCGGTAAAGGTGGTTGCGGATACAATCTCCAGACCCAGCTTCTCAGCCTCGGCAGCAAACTTGTTGTAAATGCCGGTGGAGTAAGCGTCGGAGTTGTTGTAGATTACAGCGATCTTAGTGCCCAGCTTCTTCTCGGAGATGTACTCAGCAGATGCAGTACCCTGGTTGGGGTCGGTGAAGCACATCTGGAACACGTTGTCCTTCCGGGCATCATCCGCACCGATGACATCGGTGGAAGAAGCGGAGGGAGTCAGCTGGAACATATGATCCGCATTGGTTTCAGCAGAAACCGCCACGCAGGGAGCAGTGGTGGTAGTACCAACCAGCATCTGCATGCCCCAGTCCTTCAGGTTGTTGTAGGCGTTGACGGACTTCTCAGGATCGTGCTCGTCATCTTCCCACTTGATTTCAAACTGAATGCCGCCCAGAGCGTTAATCTCTTCAACAGCCAGCTCAGAGCCGTACTTGGTTGCATTACCATAAATAGCGGCTGCACCAGTCAGGGGACCAATGCCACCCAGTTTAATTACAGAGCCAGTGGTATTACCGGTAGCGTTTTCATCAGTGCTTGCAGCTGCCTCAGAGCCAGTGGCCTCAGCAGCGCTGTTGGCGCTGGTATTGCTGGTGCCGCAGGCGGCCATGCTCATAACCATAGCCAGAGACAGAACCAGAGCAGCGCCCTTCTTGAATTTCTTCATTGATGGTTCCTCCAATCATATGTTGTAATGACGTCTATGTCATTTACAATTCGCTACTACTTTACCACACTACAGCCCCATTCGTCAAGCAGAGTACCGGGACCATTTTGCACCGAATTTTCATGCATTTTTCCTGAACTTTTGTGTGTTTTATACTGTTCCCCCTGCAAATGAATCACAGGCTTCATTTTTCTTCATTTTTGCAGAATTTCGTTGCATTTTTTGCGAAAATTGCGCCGAAAAATCCGCAGAGGACACCAACCACAACACCTGCCAGCACATCCGTGGGATAGTGCACATAGAGGTAGAGCCGGCTCAGCGCAATGAGTGCCGCCAGCACCATCGCCGGAATCCAGCCCTTTGCTTTGGAAAACAGCAGCGCAGATGCCGCAGCAAAGGACGCCGCCGTGTGCCCCGAAGGGAACGAAAAGTCCCTTGGCGCTTTCACCAATAATGTCAGCTCCGGACGGAAGGTGAAGGGACGAGGGCGCGCAATGATGGGCTTGAGCAGCAGATTGCAGAGTATCAGGTCCAGCACCAGGGATATTGCCACTGCGGCGCCCAGCTTTCGGGTGTTTTTCCGTGCCAGCAGCACCACCGCCAGAAGAATCCAGATCCAGCCTGCCTCCCCCAGCATGGTAATGACCGGCACAATATGATCCAGAATGCCGCAGCGCAGGTGTGCCTGTATCCAGTCCAAAATTGAAAGATCTATTTCCGTAATCAAGCCATCCTATCCTTTCTCATTTCAAATCAGGAATCCCAGCAGTCCAATCCCTGCGCCCAGCAGCCAGCCAACCAGCACGTCCCTGATATAATGTACCCCTGCCAAAACCCGGGATACGGCAATCAGCAGGCTGACCGCAAACAGAATCCAGCCAAGCACCGGCGCTGTAAAAATTGCCGTCACAGCAATTACCGCGCCGCAGGCAGCATGGCGGGAGGGAAACGACTTTCCCCTGGTGTCCTTGGGGGTAATAGCCGGAATATCCATGGCTTCATAGGGTCTGGGCGCATTGATCCATGCCCGAAGTACCGTTACCAGCAGAAATCCCACCGCCGGAACCAGAATGCCCCGGAGTAAATCAGCTCTCTTGCATACCGCAAGATATACAACCATCAGCGGATACGATGCATAAACAATTCCTGGCAGCAGCTTTATACTCCATACCACCAGTCTGTATAGTCCGCTGTGCCCCATCACCAGATCGTGGAGCTTTCTATAAAAATCTTTCTTCAACCCAGTTCCCCCATTGACAGTATTCGACCAAATATGATATGTTTTTCATTGAAAATCAGTATGCGAAAGAAGGTCCGGCTATGATCGATTCCCCCATCTCCACCGAGCAGTGGCTGCGGCAGGAGCTCGACTTTATCAACACCACCATGTCCCACACCCTCAACGGGCAGCTGAAAGCAGCCTTTGTCTCCTGTGACGACCATACCCAGGAGCTGACGCTGGAATTCCCACTGGAGGGCTGGCAGGTCAACGGTCTTGGCACGCTCCACGGCGGCATGGCATATACCATGATGGATCTTGCCATGAGCATTGCCGTCTATTGCTTCTCCCGGGAGACCATTCCGCCCACGGTTTCCATGACCGTCAATTATCTTCGTCCCATTCCCATGGACCATTCCGTTCTGATCCGTACCCGTCTCACCTCTTTGGGTCGCCGGAATGCCACCGCCTACTGCGAGGCGGTCATTCCCAGCACCGGCAAGGTGGCATGCACTGCCATCGGTACTTACGCAGTGATTAAGAAATCCTAATGTTCAAAGTTTACGGCTGCTGCATTCCCGTGCAGCAGCCGTTCTATTATGCCTGTCCCTGTTTTTGCAGGCGAATATCCTGTCCAATGAATACCAGAGAGATATACTCCCCCATGAGCCGCGACGCAATCTGCGGGGTATATCGATGGGAAAGCTCCCCCAACGACAAATTGGTGGAAATAATTGTGGGCTTATTCTCCAAAATCCGCCCGTTGACAATGCCATAGAGTGCCGGAGAGATAAAGCTGGTGGGCATTTCCGTGCCCAGATCGTCCAGAATCAGCAGATCACATTCCATGATCCGCTGCGCCATCCGCTTTTCCTCCTCATCCGCGCTGCCAAACTTCTGCTTCTCCAGACAGGAGAACACATGAATCGCCGTATCATACACCACGGAAAAGCCCATGGACACCACCTGCCGGGCAATACATGCCGACAGGAACGTCTTGCCCAGTCCTGTGCCGCCGGTCATCAAAAGGCTTTTGGACCGCAGTGAGAACTTTCGGGCATAGTCCACGCAGGTTTCATAGACCATCTCCATCTGTTCCTTCGGCGTAACGCCCAGGGTACGATCGGGGATGGTATTATAATAGTCCAGAGAAAAGTCGTCAAAGCTGCTGAGATTGGTAGAAAGCAGGCTGGTCAGGGTCTTCCGCTGCTCCTCCTGACAGAGCTTCTCCAAACAGCTGCACATTTTCTCTCCTACATAGCCGGTGTCGCTGCAAATCCGGCACATGGGACCGTCGGTGAGGTAATTCTCTCCATAGCCGCTGCGCCGCAGAATATCCCGGCGCTCCTGCTGGAGATGAAGATTTTTCCGGCGCAGCAGCTCCACCGCCTCCCGGGGGTCCTGTCCGTTGCGGAACGTCTCCGCCATAAACTCCGCCATGGTTTGGCGCAGCTGCTGGTCCAATTCCTGCACCCGGGGATATTCCCGATAGACCCGCTCCCGGCGCTCCCGCTGGATCCGCTGGAACTGATCCACCGCTTCCTGATGGCGCTTTCTTGCCCGCGCCAGCACTTCCTTTTCATAGCCCATGGGATCACTCCTTTAAACTCTCGCGGAATCGCTGCAAATTGCTCACCGCAGCCTTTTCGCCTGCGCCGGGGGTAAAGCCGCCTGTGCTCTGAGATGCCTGCGGCTTCCGTTCC
>CAJKNS010000198.1 GCA_905201305.1 uncultured Eubacteriales bacterium | reverse complement strand
GTAGCTGCTACATACATGGCAACAGCCGTATTCCCTCCGCCGAACTCCACGGAGTTAAAGCCTGCGAATTTCTTTCCGATAAACTCCTCCATGCTACGCGCGGCGATAACACAGAAGTCATCCTCCATTACAGGTAGGTCCTTATACTTGGCGATTTCCTCCTCCGTCAGGGGCGAGATCGCGCCGCACATATAGGGCGAGCCGATGAGCGCGTCCTCTGGGACCTCGTCGTAATCAGCCAGAATGAGATCCTTCCCCTGAGAGAATATCTCGTCCATCAGCTTCATACCCTCGTCCAGAGAGCCACCGCCGCCGGTACCCAGGATAGTCGCTGCCAACAGGATTTCATCCACTTCGGTACGAGTCAGTTTACGCATAATAGTCTACCTCCTAATATTTTTGTGTTGTATAATGAGCTGTTATGTGCGATTAATGTTCCGCTTGGCAGAGATGGCACGCCACCAAACGTCCTTCATGCTCTGTCATCTTCGGCTCCTCCTGAGCGCAGCGTTCAGTTGCGTGGGGACAGCGGGTGTGGAACCGGCACCCGGAGGGCGGCGCGATGGCGCTGGGGACATTGCCCTCCAGCATTTGCAGTTCATCCAAAGACTTAATGCCCGGACGCAGGACAGCACCGAACAACGCCTTCGTATAGGGATGCTGTGGCTCCTTGAAAATCTTTTTGGCATCCCCGTATTCCACCAGCTTGCCCAGATACATGACGGCGATAACGCTGCTCATCTTATAGACCACACTTAAATCGTGGGAGATGAGGACCAGAGTCAAGTGGAGCTGCTCCTTCAGGTCCTCCAGCAGCTTCAGGATCTGCTCCTGAGATACCAGATCGATTGAGGAGGTGGGTTCGTCCAAGACCACCAGCTTAGGCTCCAGCGCTAAGGCACGCGCAATGGCGATACGCTGGCGCTGTCCGGCGGAGAACTCGTGGGGATACATATAAAGCTCGCCTGGGTCCATGCCCACCATGGTCATCAGCTCTCGAATCTTTTCGTCCAGCTCCGCGCCGCGAAGCTTTGTGTGGACTGTCAAAGGCTCGGCAATGATGTCTCGGATCAGCATGCGGGGGTTCAAGGACCAGAACGGGTCCTGAAAGACAATCTGGATGTCCCGCTTCATATCGTGACGTGCTTTGCCCTTCAAGGACAGCAGATCCGCTCCGTCGAAGGTCACGTGTCCGCTGGTGGCATTCTCCAGCCCCAGAACGGTATTGACCAGCGTGGTCTTTCCACAACCCGACTCGCCCACAATACCCAAGGAACTACCTCGCGTCAGCTCAAAGCTGACGCCGTCCACCGCCTTGACGTAGCGCTTCTTCCCGCCCAGCTTTTTAGCGGGAACGCTATAGTATTTCACCAGAGAATCTACTCGCAGCAAGACGTCTTCACTCATATCACTCACCTACCTCCAGCAGCAACTTAGTATAGTCGTGTTGTGGGTGCTCCAAAAGCTCATCCCGGGTATTGCACTCCACGATTTCTCCCTTGCGCAGCACCGCAATGCGGCTACATACCACCGAGGCAAGAGAAAAGTTGTTAGAGATGTAAAGCACCGTAATGCCCAACTGCTTGCGTAGTGAGTCAATGAGCTTCAAAATGCCCGCCTGAATGGTCACATCCAAGTTTCGGGTAGGCTCGTCGGCAATGAGGAAGTCCGCCTGACAGGACAGAGCCAAAGCGATGACAACGCGCTGCCGCTGTCCGCCGGACAACTGGTGCGGGTATTTGTTCAGGCAGGCAGCCGCGTCAGGCAAGCGCACCATCTCCAGCGCCTTGAGCGCTTCTTCCCGCGCGCGAGAGCGACTGATCTTCCGGTGGCAGCGGATCACATCCTCCATTTGATAACCGATGGTAAACACAGGGTTGAGACTGCTCATGGGATCTTGGAAGATCATTGCCACCTTTTTCCCTCGAATCTGCTGCAAATCTCGCGGCTTCTTCTTGAGCAGGTCTTCACCTTGCAGGAGGATCTCTCCGGACCGGATGCGCACAGCGGAAGGTGGCAGAAGTCCCAAAATCGCCAATGCCAACACCGTCTTGCCGGCACCACTCTCGCCCACCAATCCGAAGCTCTCGCCCCGTTCAATGTCCAAGTGTTCGATCTGCAGAGCGTGAAAGTCTCCGTCTATGGTCTTGAAATCCACAGACAGGTTGTTGATCTCTAAATACTTTTCCATCTTCCCACACCTCACAGCTTCCGGGTCTTCGGGTCCAGAACCTCACGCAGACCGTCACCCAACAAGTTGAAGACCAGCACCGTCAGGAAAATGGCAAGTCCCGGGAAAATGGAGATCCACCAAGCCGTCTGGAAATAGGTGCGGCCCACATTGATCATCAAGCCCCACTCAGGGGTCGGAGACTGGGCACCCAGTCCCAAGAAGCTCAGGGATGCTAAGGTCATGATGACGCCGCCGATGTCCATGGACGCCTGCACGATCACCTGTGCGATGGTGTTAGGAATGATGTGCTTGAGAATAATGGTATGCTCCGGCGTGCCGATGGCTCGTGCCGCCCGAACAAACTGCCGTTCTCGGATGGACACCGCCTGACCGCGCACAATGCGGGTATACCACGGCCACCATGAGATGGCGATAGAGAGCATGGCGTTGGTAAGGGACGGTCCCAAAAATGACGAGATGGCAATTGCCAGCAGTAAGGATGGAAAGCTGAGGAACACATCTGTGATACGCATGATCAGCTCGTCCACAATGCCGCCTGCCGCGCCAGCGATGGCTCCCAAGGTTGTGCCAAACACAACCGCCATAGCAACAGCCACCAGCGAAGCGCACAGGGAAATGCGGGTGCCGTAGAGGACACGGGAGAAAACGTCTCTGCCCATCTCATCAGTGCCAAACAGATGCTCTTTGTCCGGTGCCTGAAGAGCGATCCCTGGGGCATTTTCATTCTCCACCTGCCCGGGATACGGGATGATGAAAGGGGAGAAAATCGCCAGAAGGACCAGCAGAACCACCGTGATCAGGGCGATCCGGGTCAAAATGTTTCGGTTGAGCAGATAAAAGGACAGCTTGAATTCCCGCCAGCGAGGGCGCAGCACTTCAATTAGCTTTTTCATCTCTGCGCCTCCTTAAACTCTGATGCGCGGATCCAGCGCAATGATAATATCAGAAATCAAATTCAAAATGACATAAGACAGGGCGGAGAACAAGGTAACACCCATCACCGCTGGGTAGTCCAAGGTGGTGACCGCGTTAGAGATGTAACTGCCAATCCCCGGCCAGTCGAAGATAGCCTCCACGAGGAAAGTGTTGACCAGCGTGGAGCCAATGGAGAGCGTAACCACTGTAGCGGTAGCTCCCAAGGAGTTTTTCAGCGCATATCTCCAGTGAACCCGCCGCTCACTGATCCCGTAGGAACGAACAGCAGTGATATAGTCCTCGTTCAAGATTTCCAGCATGGCAGAGCGGGTCATGCGCGCCACAAGACCGATGGGGTAGAGGGCGATGGTAATGCATGGGAGAATGATATGCCTGAGCGCATCTGCCGCAATGGTCCAGTTACCGGTAATGATGCTGTCAAAAATCAAAAAGCCGGTAACATGAGGGATCTCGTAGAAGATCTTAATATTCTGACTGAGTTGACCGCCCACCGGGAGGACGTATAGCCAGCTGTAGAAAATCAGCTGCATGAAAATGCCCATCCAGAAAGTCGGCAGGGACACGGCACCAATTGAAATAAATCGGCTGAGATGGTCTCCCAGCTTGTCTTTATTCTTGGCAGACAGGATGCCCATTGGCAGTCCGATCAGCACCGCCAAGATCGTTGCGCACAGCACCAGCTCCAAGGTCGCAGGCAGGTAGTTGGCAAGCTCCTTAGTGACGGGCTGATGAGTCCGCAGAGAACGCCCCATATCTAAATTGAGCAGATCTTTGATGTAGTTAACATATTGAACCGGGAGCGGCTTATCAAGTCCCAACTCGATTTCGGCCTGAGCGATCTGCTCGGGAGTTGCGCGGGCGCCCACCCACTTCGCCGCCGGGTTGGATGGAAGCACATGTACCAGCAAAAAGGTGATGGTAATAACGCCCAGCATGACCACAACGCCCAACAGCAGTCGTTTGACAATAAATTTTAGCATGGCAAAGCCCCATTCCTTTTTTAAGCGTGCCAGGGAGCCTAAGACAGGCCCCCCGGCATTTTATGTATTACTGACCCCGATAGCAGTCGTAGAAGAATACCACACCTGGATATACGGGGTTTTCTTTGTGGCCCTTGAAAGTGGGGTTCTTGATCCACACATTATCATTGTCGTAGACGAAGATGCTGGGGCACTCCTCCACCAGGATCTCCTGCGCTCTGATGAACTCCTTCTCAGCAGCGGCACGGTCAATACCCGCCATGACGTTGGCGTCGTCAACGATCTTGTCAAATGTCTTGTTGTAATAGTAGTTGAGGTTATAGGCGGGCAGATCCTCAGAGTGGAACAGATTGAACAGCCATGTGAAAGGAGACGCCGTGTCGGGCCACCAATAGATAAGGAAAATATCTTGACGACCGCTCTCATTTCCCTTCGCCATCTCCCACTGGGTATCCCAAGACATAGCACGAATCTCCAGCTCAATGCCGATCTTTGCCAGCTCGGACTTATAAAGCTCAGACATCTTCTTCAGCGCCTCGTCTCCGGAGCTGTAAGTGAGCAACAAGTGGATCTCGCTGGGGTCTACACCCGCCTGAGCCAGCAGCTCCAGCGCTTTATCGGGGTCAAAGCTGTATTGGAAGAGGTCGTCGCTGTGACCCCACAGGCCGGC
>CAJKNS010000197.1 GCA_905201305.1 uncultured Eubacteriales bacterium | reverse complement strand
CTGGAGATACTCCCGCACCACCTGCTCCACCACCAGATCTCCGGGACGGGTCCGGAAATTCTCCACCAGCGGCACCAGCAGCGGGCACGCAATGCTCCGTACCTGCGCCCGGGGATTGATCTCCCGAATGATGCCGTCATACGCCCTGCCACGGATGGTGGCATTGGTGCCGATAACGCCAATGCGGTTATTTTTTGTGACCATTGCCGCCTTTTTCGCCGTGGGACGAATGGCGCCGCAAATGGGCAGGTCATATTCCCGCTGCACCTGTGCCCCTGCCGCGGTGTCGGCAGTGTTGCAGGCAATTACAATGGCTTTGATGTCGAATTGCAGCAGGAAGTTGATGTCCTGCCGGGTATATTTCAGCACCGTCTCCTGGGATCTGCCCCCATAGGGCACCCGGCTGGTGTCGCCGAAATAGATGATATCCTCTCCGGGCAGCTGATCCATCAGCTGGCGCACTGCGGTCAGTCCGCCGAGCCCCGAATCAAATACGCCGATTGGTCGCTTATCCACCCTTATCCCTCCATTGCCAGAGAGATCAGCTCATCGATCAGCGTGTCGTTGGGCACGCCTGCCGCCTCAAACAGCTTGGGGTACATGGAGATGGACGTAAAGCCCGGGATGGTGTTGATCTCATTGAACACCACTTCCTCCCCCTCATAGGTCAGGAAGAAGTCTACACGGCTCAGCCCCTTGCAGCCCAGCGCTTCATAGACGGTGACAGCCGCCTGACGCAGCCGCTGTGCTGCTTCGGGAGAGATATCCGCAGGAATTTCAGTGCGGGATTCCGTGGAGATGTACTTGGCATCGTAGTCATAGAACTCTGCCCCGGCAATGATCTCGCCCACCACCGACGCAACGGGCTTCTTGTTGCCCAGTACCGCAACCTCTACCTCGTGACCGGAGATAAACTCCTCCACCAGGACCTTGTCGTCATACTCCGCTGCCTTTTTCAGCGCGTCCTTCAGCTCCTGGGTATTGCGTACCTTGGATACGCCCACAGAGGAGCCGGTGCCGGAGGGCTTGACAAACAGCGGATACTCGCCGCCGGACTCGATATCCCGGACCAGACGTCCCATATCCCCCTGAATGCTCTGCCGCCGGGCAAGATACCAGTTTGCCTGACGAACGCCGGTTTCGCCCACCACCAGCTTGGTCATGGTCTTATCCATGCAGGACGCCGAAGCGGCAACCCCAGGACCCACGCAGGGAACCCCTGCCACCTGCATCAGTCCCTGAATGGAACCGTCCTCGCCGTTTTCCCCATGGAGCACTGGGAAGCAGCAGTGAATGGGTACGATCTCCAGCCCCTGGGGCTTCAAGATCAGCAGTCCCTGCCCCCGGGAAGGAGACAGCGCCGCATCGCATACGCCATCAGCTTCCTGCCAGTGATTTTCGCGGATGGCAGCATAGTCCTCCGAGGGGTAGTACTTCCACTGTCCCTCCTTGGTGATGCCCACAGCATAGACGTTGTATTTCAAGCGGTCAATATGGCTGAGAACGAACTCCGCAGAGCGCAGAGACACCTCATGCTCCGGAGATACGCCGCCAAACAGGACCAATAAATTCTTCATTGTTTCCACCTCATATACCTGACGATATTGACTATCTTTATATAATATGATAAAACAGGATACAAAACAAGGGGTTCGACCCATTTTTCCCGGAAAGACGTGAATTTCCCGTAAACTCTTTCTGAATCAGTGGAAATTTTGCCGCAAACCGTATATAATGAAGAAAAGGAGGGATGCGCCATGCAGATGGAACTGACAGAAAAGGAATTCCGGCGACTGCTGGACATGGTTTATATCGGCAACTGGATTCTCAACTCCACCCGGGGCAGTGATCGCTTTGCGGACTATGACCAGGTGGAAAGCCGGGTATTCTCCTACTGTAAGGATCACGGTATGGAGTCCCTGATCGAGTCCTGGAACGGGCGTCCGGTGCCCTCCCGCGCCTTTGCCGAAGGCGGCATCCACGAGGCAATTATGGACTATGAGGACGCGGTGTTCTTCGACATTCTGGCGGAGGAGCTTGCCCGCCGGGATATGGACTACGCTCCCATCTCCCCCCAGAACTATGATGAGCTCATTGAGCGCATGGATGAATACATGGAGGAATTTGAGCGCAACGGCACTGACCGTTTGCAGGTAGAAGATTTATAACCCAATGGGCAGGAAGACTGCTGCACGATGATGTTGTGCAGCAGTCTTTTTTATTCTTCGTCAGGTTTCAGCATGCCCCGTCTAAAATGCTTTCGACATAGGGCGATATAGCTGTCGTTGGCGCCCAGCACCACCTGATCGCCCTGGGTAATCATCTCGCCCTTTTCGTTAAACCGGGCGTTGCAGGTGGCAGCCTTGCCACACCAGCAGACGGTTTTGATCTCCTCAATCACATCCGCCCAGGCAAGCAGCCACATGCTGCCCGGGAACAGATTCCGCTGAAAATCCGTCCGCAGTCCATAGCAGATCACCGGCACGCTGAGATCGTCCACAATATGTACCAGGAACTCCACCTGCTCCTTGGTGCAGAACTGCGCTTCATCCACAATGATGCAGTCGTATTTCCGGATTTCCTCCGGGGTCATGGTCACCAGGTGCTCCACAAAGTCGCATTTCTGCCGCAGCCCCATGCGAGACGCCACATATCCCTCGCCGTCCCGGTCATCCAATTGCGGCTTTACCAGCAGCGCCGTTTTCCCCCGCTCATAGTAATTGTAGCCCACCATCAGCGCATTGGCAGTTTTGGAGCTGCCCATTGCACCGTAACGAAAATATAGCTTTGCCATGTTCCCTCCCGCGCGGAAAAGCCTCCGCGAATTCGCAGCGCCGGTCCGGCGCGGTGATGTTCAGGGGCTATTCTATCGTATTTCGCCGCAGTTTGCAACCCCAAAGACCCGGGAGCCTCCGGATACTCCGGAAGCTCCCATTGAGGCTATCCTGTGAAAAATCTTGACACGCAATACACAATGCCGTAGAGCACGCTTGCCCCCATACCGTATACCAGCACCGGTCCCGCAATGGTAAACAGCTTGGCGCTGACGCCCATGACGAAGCCCTCGGTTTTAAACTCCATGGCAGGGGAAACCACGGAATTGGCAAAGCCGGTAATGGGCACAATGGTACCGGCGCCTGCCAGCTTGGCGATTCGGTCATAGATACCCAAGCCAGTGAGCAATGCGCCCAGGAATACCATGGTCACTGCCGTTGCGGTTGCGGACAAATCGTCGCTGAGCCCCAGTGCACCCCAACCATTCAGCACCAGCTGCCCCAGCACGCAGATCAGTCCGCCGGTCCAGAAGGCATTTAATGTATCCACCCAGATATGGGAATTGGGGGAATACTCCTTCACCAGCTGGTCATACTGTAAACTGCTGATTTTCATGCAATCATCTCCTGGCTTAGTATCGCCGGATTCGTGAAAACTATGTATTTGCGATGGAGTTGCCCTAAGGCAATACCGCATAATTCGGCAAGAACATTCAGCTGGAGATTTTGCGGTGGAAAAAGGCAGTTTTTCGCAGGCATACTTTGTGTATGTCAAGAAAAAATAACGAATTTCCAGCGTAAAAGATCCGCTGAAGGTTGCAGACGCAATTGTGCGGTATTGCCTTAAGACAACACCGCACAAACATGACAGAAGAACGTCTGAACCCGCTTTTTAGCAGGTTCGGATGTTCTTTTGTACGCTGTTATTCGTCCTCATCCCGCTTGGTGGCGTGATCCAGCAGCGCCTGAATATCTGCGGGGGTAAAGGTGTAGATCGTGTCACAGAACTGGCAGTCCACATGGATGTCCTGCCCCTCGTCAATGATGTCCTGCATCTCCTTTGCACCCAGAGACACAATGGTGGATGCCACCCGCTCCCGGCTGCAATAGCACTTGTAGGCGATGGGGGTTGTTTCCAGGATCTCCACGTTCTCTTCGCCCAGCAGCCGCAGAATGATGTCCTGGGGTCCCAGCCCCTCCTTCATCATGGCGGATACATTGCCAGCCTTGGCAACGCTGGCTTCCAGCTGGTCAATCAGACTGTCCGGCGCACCGGGCAGCAGCTGGAGCAGATACCCGCCTGCCACATCCACAGTCTGATCCCGGTTTAAGAGCACGCCCAATGCGCATACCGTGGGCACCTGTTCGCTTTCCACAAAATATGCCGCAACATCCTCGGCAATCTCGCCGCCCAGCAGCTGCACCGTTCCCACATAGGGGTCCTTCATATGGAGGTCCCGAATCAGCGTCAGTGTGCCCTGATCGCCAACCGCAGCGCCCACGTCCAGCTTGCCCTGATATTTCTCCACCAGCGCCACCTGGGGATTTTCCACATAGCCCCGGACATTGCCCTGGGGATCGGCGGTGGCAAGGATCGTGCCCAGAGGACCGCCGCCCTTAATCATCATGGTAACGCTGCCCTGATCGATTTTCTGCATATTGCCGATCATGCTGGTGGCTGCCAGCACCCGTCCCAGAGCCGCGGTTGCCACTGCGGTGGTTTTATGGATTTCCCGGGCGCGCCGGGTAATCTCCGTGGTGCTCACTGCCGTAATTTTTACAAAGCCGTCCCGGGTCATTGCCCGAACAAGCTGATCTGTCATGAATGTTCTTCCTTTCGTGCTGTAATAAACACCCGCTCTTCCTCGGGCTGCGGCGGCAAAAACGTCCGCTCGCCATAGAAGGTCACATCCCGGAAGCCCGCCTGCTCCAGCTGCTGTTTCAGCCAGTCCAGGTCATAGGCATATTCCAGATGCTCCTCCTGCTCCCGCCGCCATAGTTTTCCCTGCCGCACAAAGATATCCA
>CAJKNS010000196.1 GCA_905201305.1 uncultured Eubacteriales bacterium | reverse complement strand
ATCATCGGCGACCTGGCGCTGGACCAGACCCTGACTTCCCGGGATACCATCAACAGCCAGATGCGTGCCATTCTGGACGAGGCAACGGACCCCTGGGGCATTAAGGTCAACCGTGTAGAGCTGAAGAACATTCTTCCTCCTGCGGATATTCAGAACTCCATGGAGAAGCAGATGAAGGCAGAGCGTGAACGCCGCCAGAACATCCTTCAGGCTGAGGGCACCAAGCAGTCCGCTATCCTGGTGGCAGAAGGCGAGAAGGAAGCCGCTGTGCTTCGTGCAGATGCTGAAAAGCAGGCAGCAATCCTCAAGGCAGAAGGCGAAGCCCAGGCAATTCTGGAGGTCCAGAAGGCGATGGCTGAGTCCCTGCGGCTGCTGAATGAAGCCTGCCCCAACGATCAGGTCATCAAGCTCAAGGCACTGGAGACCATGGAAAAGGTGGCAGACGGCAAGGCAACCAAGATCATCATCCCCTCCGAGATTCAGGGACTTGCCGGTCTGGCAGAGGGCGTGATCGAAACAGTAAAGAAGGTATAACATGGCAGAAAAACGATTTGAAAAGGTTTATTCCCAGGGCGCTCTCGAAAACATCGAGATCCTGGTGGATAAAGAAACCGGCGTAAACTATCTCTTTGTTGCCAGCGGCTATGCAGGAGGCTTGACCCCACTGCTGGACCGTGACGGCAAGCCGGTCGTTTCTCCGATCAAGCGTTAAAAGATAAGGACCGGAAATCGGAGCTACTCCATTTCCGGTCCATTTGGGGCTTCTAGATGAGAACAGCAGAGCTGCGGTTAAGGCAGCTCTGCTGTTTGCGGTTCCTGCATTTTGTGCCGGGTAATCTACCAGCCGTTTTTCCACTTTCCAGTGAGGAAATACACACCGCCGATCAGAAACGGCATATATCCGGCAAAGGCGTTGCCCAGCCAGAAGCCCATGATGCCCATACCCATTGCGATGCCCATAAGCATGGCAAGACCAACCCGGCAAATGACACCGTCCAGCAGTCCCACAATCAGGTTCAGCTTGGCGTTGCCGCTGCCGTTAATCAGCGCAAAGAACGGCGAACGCATGGCAAAGCCCACATACAAAAGCACTGCCACGGGAATATAGGTCATTGCCATATCCAGCACCTGGGGATCGTCGTTGAACAAGCCGAAAATAGTCCGGGGGAAGCAGATGGTCAGGAAGGACAGCAGCACAGCAAAGGCGAGATCCACCACCATGGAGACGCCAATGATTTTCGGCACCCGGTGGTACTTCCCTGCGCCGATGTTCTGCCCCACCATGGAGCTGCCGGCGGTGGAAAGTGCGTTTGTGACCACCGCGGTGATGGAGCCCAGCTTATTGCCAACGCCGGTGACTGCGGAGGCAACCACGCCATAGCCGTTGATGTAGGAGTTGACGAACAGCATGGAGAAGTTGATGGCAGCGGACTGGAGAATCATCGGAAGCCCCAGCTTAATGAGCTTGGGCAGCACCTCGGGATCGGGCTTGAAGCTGGCGGGCTTGAAGTCGAAGCCAAAGGCGTCCTTGTGGCGGTAGAGATAGAACAGCGCCCAGAGGAAGCTCACCGCCTGACCGATGACCGTTGCCAGAGCGGCGCCAAAGGGACCCATGCCCAGCAGCGCCACAAACACCAGGTCCAGCACCAGATTGACCACGGTAGCAACGGCAATGAAAATAAATGGGTGCTTGGAGTCACCCATGCCTCGGAGAATGGCACTGACCAGGTTATAGCCATAGATGAACACCAATCCCAGCACACAGGTCAGACCGTATTGCCGGGCATAATCAAAGCACTCCTCCGGCGTATTCATTGCGGTTAGGAATGCGTCCAGACCAAAGTAACATACAATGGTCAGCCCCACGGCGCAAAGAAACGTCACCGTAAACATGGTGCCGATGGTGCCACGAATCCGGTCCCGGTTTCCCGCGCCGATGTACTGGGACAGAATTACCTGACCGGCATTGGAAAAGCCCATCACCAGGAATGTGAGGAAATGGAGCACATCGCCGCCAATGGATACTGCCGAAAGCCCTTCTCTGCCCACAAAGCGTCCAATGACGATCATATCCACCATGTTATAGACGGTTTGCAGCAGGTTGGAGCAGAGCAGCGGAAACGCAAAAATCAGAAGAAGCCGGGTGACGCTGCCCTGGGTGAGATCCCGAATCAATGAGTCGGAAGATTTACTTGCCATGTTCTTTCGCCTCCTAAATATCTGAGGATATTTTAGCATATTTTCTGAGAAAGCGCAAGAAAAAGCCGCGTCCAATGAAGCATGGACGCGGCAAGGGTGATAAAATCAGGTCTTTTTCACGAATTTCTCTTTGCAGCTGGGGCAGGTGATGCGAATGGTGCCCTTACCCTTGGGAACCTTGACCTGGGTTTTGCAGCTAGGGCACTTGAAATAGCAATAATTTTTCCGACCCTTGATCCGGGCAAAGAACTGGGTAAATTTCTGATTTTCCGCATATCGCTTGGGCACATTTCGGGAAAAGGTGCGGTACAGAGTCAGCACCAGGGGGATATATGCCAGCAGTTGAAGGATGGGGAGACGGGCAAAGGAGCCGATGAGATTGAGAACAACGCCCAGAATGAGAAGAAACCAGCTCAGCTGATCGACGCCGTTTCGTCCGGTCATAAAGCGAATCATGGAGGCACGCAAACGCTGTAACATGATGAAAACCACCTTTTTTGTAATCGTCCCTATTGTACTCCATCTTCCGGGGCACTGCAATGGGGGCTGCGGATTGTTTACTGAATATTTACGATTGAAAGAATTAACTGAGTTGAACAAGAGAATGGATGAAATAACCAACGGAGCGGATGAACCATTGTGCAATATTGTGAATGAAGCGTAAATAATGCATGGAAATCAAAGGGGATAATTGACTATTATGCCGAAAGCACGTATAATAAACATTAACCCGCTGTGGAGTCCCGGCGCGGGAAAAATAAGTGGAAGGTGAACCCAAAATGAAAGATCGTGAGTTTTACGCAAAGCTGGTGTTCGGCGCACGCTGGAAAAAGGTAGAGAAGTTCCTGGCATCCGGTGAGCTGGAGGAAAAGACTACCATTATGGAGGCATTTGGCGCTGCGGCAAAGAGCAATGACGAGTGCTACAACCATCTGGTGGAGGCAGTGCAGAAGGCAACCGAGCAGCCCGTGCTGCTTGCAGGCGTTCGTGCATTGGGACACTGCGGCAGAAGCGCGGCGGTTTCTCAGCTCAACTACATCATCGAGCACAATCCGGACGAGACGGTTGTTGCCGCTGCCCGGGAGGCAATTCACGCGACCCGTCAATAATTGTAGCTTTTAGGCACAAATTTGAGCCAGATATGCTTTTCTGTTGTTAAAAATACCGAAGAATGTACAGAAACTCACTTGACGAAGCGGGTGCGCTGTATTAAAATGAATGCGTTGGAATTAGTTCGATTCCAACGCATTATTTCTTGCAGCATCGCTGCAAAATTTGGAAGGAATGAAGCATGATGAAAAAGATTGTTGCAATGCTGCTGACCCTCTGTATGATGGTCACTGCATTCGCCGGCTGCGGCAGCTCCGCCGCTTCGACCAGTGCGGGTTCCGCTGCTGCCGCTTCGACAGCTGCATCCACCGAGGCTGCCACCACTGAGTTTAAGTGGAACGGGCAGAAGGAAGTATGGTCCATCCTGCCCACCACCGGCGCTGAGGGTCTGGTTATGATTAACGACGCTATGGGCGCCGTGATGGAGGCACAGGGCTTCAAGTACGTCAAGAAGGACGCTGAGGGTAATCCCGGCAACCAGGTCCAGTTCGTAGAGCAGGCAATTGCTGCCGGCAACGTTGGCTGCCTGATGATCGCCGCCATGTCCGTTGAGATGCTCAAGGACGTTGTTGGACAGGCAGTTGACGCAGGTATCGCAGTGGTTTACCTGGGCGCACAGCCCACCGACTACACCATCGCCGGCTGCGTCTACACCGCTTATGAGATCACTGGTATGTATGCGGTTCAGGCTGCTGAGTACTGGGCAAAGACCTCCGGCGCCAACGTTCCCAAGAACGCTGACGGCAAGTATGAGGTTGCCATTGATACTTACTACGACATCGCCGACGGCGTATATCGTTCCAACGCCATCAAGGGCACCGTAGAGAAGTCCGACACCCTGGCTCTGGTTTCCGAGTCCACCGCTTACGGTCAGGACGGCTCTCTGAACGTTGCGTTCAACAATGCCCAGGCAACCCTCAACTCCAATCCCGACTGCCATATCTTCGTGGCTTACGAGCCCGAGCAGGCAATGGGTATTGCCAACGCCATCAAGGACTACTGCGAGCAGAACGGCGGCAGCCTGGCGGACTACTTCGTGGCTCCCTGCTATGCAGAGGACGACACCTTCAAGGGTCTGTACGAAGAGGCTGAGGCGGATCCTACTTCCACCGCAATCAAGGGCTATGCCACCTATGGCGATCCTGCAATCCCCTATGGCGACGACGCCAAGAAGGAGATCGGCGCAGGCTATGATGTACTGGAGACTTATGCCAAGACCATCAACCCCGATGTGATTATCCCGCCCATGCGCACCGGCGCCAAGCTGGCAGAAGAGCTGCTGGGTGTCTGCGGCATCGACGGATTTACCTGGACTTACGGCGAGACTTATTACGATACCATCACCGCTGTAACCGTTGACGGCTTCTCCGCAACCTGGTCCATGGGCGATGAGAACCCCGCTGCCGAGTATAAGAAGTAAATATCCGAAAGATCAGGGGCGGCACTGGATTGCTCGGTGCCGCCTCGAATGATAAAAAGGCAGAATGCCCGCC
>CAJKNS010000195.1 GCA_905201305.1 uncultured Eubacteriales bacterium | reverse complement strand
TGGTAGCGGAGCGTATTGCGGGAAGCGGCTGCGCCAGCAGGGCTGGCGAGGCCGAACAGCACAGCAACGGCCAACAGAAGGGAGAGCATGCGCGCCGGGAAAGACGAGTTCTTCATGGTTACTTCTCCTTTTTGATGATTCACCGGAAAAAATCCAGTGTCCTTAATTGTTCAAATTGTATGCTTTTTCCTCGGAATTGTCAATACACAAAGGGACAGAATTGTATCAGAACGGTATCAGAACAGTCCGGTAATCACGCCGTTTTCATCCACATCGATTTTTTCCGCCGCGGGAACCTTGGGCAGTCCGGGCATGGTCATGATATCGCCGGTCTGCACCACAATAAAGCCTGCGCCGGCGGAAATCTTCACCTTGGTGACGTTGATGGTAAAGCCCTCGGGACGACCCAGCTTGGTCTGATCGTCGGACAGAGAATACTGGGTCTTTGCCATGCAGATGGGAAGACCGCCATAGCCCAGCTCCGAGAGCTTTTTGATGGAATCTTTGGCAGCCTTGCTGTAGGTCACGCCGCTGCCGCCGTAAATCTTCCGGACAATGGTTTCGATCTTCTCGGTAATAGGCTTGTCCAGCTCATAGGCAAAGTGGAAGTCATGGGGCTTTTCGCACAGCCGCAGGACCTCCTCCGCCAGCTCCAGACCGCCCTCGGAGCCCTTGCCCCAGACCTCGCTGAGGGCAACGTTGACCCCATACTGGGCGCACTTTTCCCGAATCAGGTTCAGCTCGGCGTCGGTATCCTGGGTAAACCGGTTGATGGCAACCACCGCAGGCAGTCCGAACACCTGAGTGATGTTCTCCACATGCTTTAAGAGGTTGGGAATGCCCTTTTCCAGCGCGGCAAGGTTCTCCTCCCCCAGCTCAGTCTTGGGGACGCCGCCGTTGTATTTCAGCGCCTTGACCGTTGCCACAATCACCACGGCGTCAGGCTCCATGCCCGCATAGCGGCACTTGATATCCAGGAACTTCTCCGCGCCCAGATCTGCGCCGAAGCCTGCCTCCGTAACCACATAATCGCTGAGCTTCAGCGCCGTATCCGTTGCGGAAACAGAGTTGCAGCCGTGGGCGATATTGGCAAAGGGTCCGCCGTGGACAATGGCAGGATTGTGCTCCAGAGTCTGCACCAGGTTGGGCTTGATGGCATCCTTTAACAGCGCCGTCATGGCGCCCTCTGCCTTGAGATCGTGGGCAGTGATGGGATCGCCCTTGCGGTTGTAGCCCACAATGATCCGCGCAATCCGCTGCTTGAGGTCCATCAAATCGCTTGCCAGGCACAGCACCGCCATGATTTCGGAGGCAACGGTGATATCAAAGCCGTCCTCTCTGGGAACGCCCTGCATTTTTCCGCCGATGCCGCAGATGATATTCCGAAGCTGCCGGTCATTCATGTCCACGCAGCGCTTCCAGGTGATGTTCTTTACGTCGATATCTAGAAGGTTGCCCTGCTGAATGTGGTTGTCCAGCATGGCTGCCAGCAGGTTATTGGCAGCACCGATGGCGGGGAAATCGCCGGTAAAGTGCAGGTTGATGTCCTCCATGGGCACCACCTGCGCATAGCCGCCGCCAGCCGCACCGCCCTTTACGCCGAACACAGGACCCAGAGACGGGTCCCGCAGGCAGAGCATGGTATTCTTGCCCTTCTTCACCAGAGCGTCTGCCAGACCGACGCTGGTGGTGGTTTTTCCCTCGCCCGCAGGGGTGGGGTTGATGGCGGTCACCAGAATCAGCTTGCCCTTTCTGGGTGCGTTTTTCAGACCGGTGATATCCAGCTTTGCCTTGTACTTGCCATAGTGCTCCAGCAGCTCGCCGTCGATTCCAGCTTTGGCAGCCACCTGGTCAATGGGAAGCATGGGGGTGGACTGTGCGATTTCGATGTCAGTTTTCATATTCAGCACTCCTTTGCATGATTCCGAATCAGCAGAAAAAAAGCCCACCAATCCGGACAGATTGCCCAGACGGTCGGCATTTCACGAGTCATACTCCATGTGGTACTCCACTTCCGTCAGTTGTATGACCATATTTAAGATACCATGGTGCTCAGAATTTGTCAAGACGCAAGCGATGAATCTTCACCGCCTGCGTCCTGAAATTTCATTTATCCTGCCGGGAAATAAGTCACGCCGCCCAGGGTCAGACTTCCCACCTCCGCAAGCTTTACTGCATTGGGCAGTTCGAAATCCTCCGTGTAATCGCCCGCTTCCAAATCGTCCTCCGCGCTGATGATCTGGAGGTCAGACAGGGAAATCACGCTTCCGTCCTGCAGAGTCAGGTAGCTGTCCGCCGAAATGAGATCACTGAGCGCCACCTCCCAGGAACGCCGGTATGCCACCTGCGCATCCAGCTCCGTATATTCCGTCCGTCGCTCCTCCCCTGCCGCTTCGTCATAGTAGCCCCAATAGGCATCGCCCATACGGAACCATGCGTCATCACCGGTCCGGCTGCACCAGTCGTGAAAAGGCTCCAGATTCAGCCGAAAGGAGATATAGCTGGCATACACTGTCACCTGCGCCACAGTCCCCCAGGCATCCACAAAGAAATTATCCAGCGCTGTCTCCGGCTGGAATACCAGCTCCTCCGACATGGTAAACGGAACGGTCAAGCTTCCATAATTGATCACCTCTGTGTTCCCGTCCGACTGGTAGAAATAATCCACCGTTACCGTCAGCTCCGTCACCTGCGACAGGAAATCTCCGTGAATGCTGCCGCAAATCAGCGCCGTCTCGGTTTCTGGATCGTATTCCAGCTGCTTTGCGCCGCATATCATGCCGTCCATTTCTACGTTCCGGTCAGTCTTCACAGCAAGGTCCCATGTCGCAAAGGTATCAAGCCCCTGATTTCTTTCGCTGAGCCGATCCGCCTGTTCCTGAGTCACCGGCGCTGCGGTCATATAAATGCTCAGATCCGAGCCGGAGCCCAGGGTGGACACCAGCTGCAGCTCCGCGCCCTCCACCAGATTTTCCGCAGGTTCCGCCGAAACGGTCTGATCGGAATCGTGATATTCCGTATACTCCGGGATGGACTGACCGTCTTTCAGTCCGGCGTCCTTCCGCGCAGCATCCCACACCGTATAGCCCACAGCGCCGGCAGTGATGGACAAAGCGAGAGTCAGCACCGCGGCAATCAATATGCCCTTGGGCAGACGGCGCTTTTTGCGGGAAATTCCCAGCTTCTGTTTCGTCCGCTCCAATACCGCCCGGTCAGCGGGCGCACTGCATTCCGGCAGCTTGACGCTGTCGTCATAATAATCGTCCAGCAGGTCTGTAATCTTCATAGAATTTCCTCCTTGCAGAGCTTGTTCCGCAGCACATTGCGCCCCCGCATCAGTCTGGCGCGCACTGCGCTTGCACCCAATCCCATCGCCTGCGCAATCTCCGCAGACGACTGCAAATAGTAATAATACCGAAGAAAGATTTCCCGATCCGGCTGCTCCATGCAAAGCACCGCCTCCTGCACCAGCTTCCGGCGCTCCTTTTTCAGCAGCGTATGCTCCGGGGTCTGGCGGTCCGCAAGCTCCATTAGCTCGTCCTCGTCCATGGGCAGCCGTTTTTGCTTTCGCAGGAAGCTTTTTGCGGTATTCCGCGCCGTTGCGCCGATATAGGCTCTGACCTTTCCTGGCTTCAGGGCATCCGCATGGTTCCAGACTGCCACGAACACATCGGAACTGAGCTCCTCCACGTCCTCTTTTTGGGCATTTGCGCCCAGCACCGCCGTCAGGATGGTTGCCACATAGCGGTTATATTGCGCAATCATAGCTTCCAGTGCCGCCGGCTGCCGGCTGCGCAGTCCCCTAAGGAGCTTTTCTTCTGTCAACACTTTCACATCCCCTCGGTTTGATGAACAGCTGTCACTATACGAAACGCCGATTCCGGACCGGCTGTTACACTCCGGTGAAATAATTTGCAAAAAAGCTCCCGCCAGTTTTGAATTGGCGAGAGCTTTTGGGGTTTGTATTTACTCCTCGGAGGATTCTTCGGATTGTGTATCTGATTCGGTCTGCTCCGGCGCTTCGTTGTCCCCTGCGCCCGTTTTCTGTTCTTCCGCAGCGGCGGATGCTTCCGCAGCTTCTTCGCCGCTTTCAGGGGCTTCTGCCGCTTCAGAAGCGGGGTCTGCCGTAGCTTCTGCTGTCCCAGGAACGGCTTCTTCTGCGGCTTCTGCCGTTTCAGGAACAGCTTCTGCCGCTGCCTTCTGCCGTGCAACCTGGTTGACATACAGATCTGCGGGATCGTGCTCCCGGAAGATCTTATCATACACCAGGAAAATCACCACGCCCAGGAAGCAAATTCCTGCCACCAGCTGGCTCACCCGAAGATTGGAGGAGCCCACATACAGGCTGTCGGTGCGCAGCCCCTCAATGAACATCCGACCCAGTCCATACCAGCCCAGATACATCAGGAAAATCTGCCCGTCAAACTTCCGGCGCTTGGAGTAGAAATGCAGAAGCAGCAGTCCAATGGCATTCCACAGGGATTCGTAGAGGAACGTGGGATGGACATAGATGGTCGCACCGCTGGCATCGGTCAGCCCCATCCGCAGGAAGCTGCCGGTCTGTGCGCCGAACGCCTCCCGGTTCATGAAGTTGCCCCAGCGCCCGATGGCCTGCCCGATCAGCAGCCCCATCACGATCAGGTCGGTCAGTGCCCCCAGCTTGAAGCCCCGCTTTTTGCTGAGCACGAAGCACACCAGCACCGCCGCGATCACGCCGCCGTAGATGGCCAGCCCGCCGTCCCATATAGCCACGGACTCCGCCCAGTCAAAGGAACCATCCGCTTTTTTGAACCGGTCCAGATAAAACAGCACATAGTACAGCCGCGCCCCCACGATAGCCAGGGGAATGC
>CAJKNS010000194.1 GCA_905201305.1 uncultured Eubacteriales bacterium | reverse complement strand
CCGGACACCAGCCACAGACCGTCCTGAGGCTCAATGGTGATCTCGTCCACGCTGCCTGCCTGGGGCAGAGGCTTTACATACTCCGCTTCATACACGGTAATGGGCGGCAGCTCCTGAAGGCGGTTATAAATCTCCCGCATGAGCTCCATGGTGCCCTTGTGGATGGCAGCGGACATCTCATACAGGGGCAGGTCATGCTCCTTGGTATACGCCCGGAGCCGCTCCAGATTCTCCGGCTCCTGAAGGATGTCCATCTTGTTTGCAACCACGATCATCGGGCGCTTTGCCAGCTCGGGAGAATACTGTGCCAGCTCTCCGTTGATGGTTTCCAGATCCTCCACCGGATCTCTTCCCTCGCTGCCGGACACATCCACAATATGGACAATCAGCCGGCACCGGTCAATATGCCGCAGGAAATCATGCCCCAGACCAACGCCCTCAGACGCGCCCTCGATGATGCCGGGAATATCCGCCATGACAAAGCTCTCCCCTTCTCCCAGGTATACAACGCCCAGATTGGGGAACAGGGTGGTAAAATGGTAGTTGGCAATCTTGGGATGAGCGCCGGACACCACCGAAAGCAGCGTAGACTTTCCCACATTAGGGAAGCCCACCAGCCCCACATCCGCCAGCAGCTTCAGCTCCAGAATCCCCTCATGGCTCTCGCCGGGCAGACCCGACTTGGCAAACCGGGGCGCCTGCCGGGTGGGAGTGGCAAACCGCTGATTGCCCCAGCCGCCTCTGCCGCCCTTTGCCAGCACAAAATCCTCCTGGTCGGACATATCGTGGATGACCTCGCCGGTTTCCGCATCCCGGACCACCGTGCCCAGAGGCACAGAGATTACCAGATTTTCGCCGTTGCGGCCCTTCATATTGCTGCCCTGACCGTTGCCGCCGGGCTGCGCCGTGTATTTCCGCTTGTATCGGAAATCCATCAGCGTGGTCATACCGGTGTCCACCCGCAGCACCACGCTGCCGCCATGACCGCCATCGCCGCCGTCCGGTCCGCCTGCCGCGATATATTTCTCCCGCCGGAAGGACATGCAGCCATTGCCGCCGTGACCTGCCTGCACAAAGATCTTTACCTTATCGACAAATTGTGCCATATCTAAACTCCTTTTGTGTGCTTCCGGTGATCCGGAGCGGCTGGGGAAGAAAAAGCGGGTGCAGTCTGCACCCGCTTAATTTTTCAGCAAAATTACTGCTCGGCTACCTCGTAAACAGAAACCTTCTTGCGATCTCTGCCCAGACGCTCGAACCGAACCACGCCGTCAACGCGGGCGTAGATAGTGTCGTCGCTGCCGATGCCCACGCCCTGACCGGGGTGGATATGGGTACCTCTCTGGCGAACCAGGATGTTGCCAGCCTCAACCTTCTGACCGTCGGCGCGCTTTACGCCCAGACGCTTAGACTCAGAGTCACGACCGTTCTTGGTGGAGCCGCCGCCCTTATGGTGAGCGAAGAACTGAATACCAATCTTAAGCATGAATTACACCTCCAAAACCGTTAAATGGTGGGGATTTTCACGGGAAAGCTCACGCAAATACGTTTCCATTCCCCGGAGCACAGCCTGACAGCTTTGCTCGTTTTCACAGTGGGAAGGAAGCCGCAGCGTGATGGTTGCGGTTTTTTCGTGGACGGAAACCTCCGCCTTGGCACAGAGCACATCGTTGATGGTGCATTCCGCCATCCGGACCGCCGAAGTGACTGCGGCACAGACAATGTCTGCCCCCGCCTCGGCATAGCCGCTGTGCCCCTGACAGGAAAACCCCAAAATCCTGTCTGCTCTGCGATCAAACCGAATCGTAGTCATTAGACAGAGATCTTCTCGATCTGGACTGCGGTGTAGGGCTGACGATGACCCTTCTTGGAAGCGGAGCCCTTCTTGGGACGATACTTGAAGGCGGTGATCTTCTTGCCCTTGCCGTTACGAACAACCTTGGCTTCGACCTTAGCGCCCTCGATTGCGGGGGTACCGAACTTGCTGTTCTCGCCGTCAACGATTGCCAGAACCTGATCGAACACAACTGCCTCGCCGGCCTCGGCGTTCAGCTTTTCGATATAGACCAGCTGACCCTCAGTCACGTTGTACTGCTTGCCGCCGGTAACAATAATTGCCTGCATGTGCTTTGCACCTGCCTTTACATTAGACTCGCTCTTGAGGTGACACCTGAAAATGGGCATACTTAGACCTCTTTAATGCGGCTTGTAGATTATACCACCCGGAAGCGGGTTTGTCAACCACAAATTCGCTTAATTTATGCGTCCTCGCCCCAGGAATCGTCGTCATAGGCGTCATCGCAGTCCTCGTCGTCATGAATATGCTCATCGCCCATAACCTCGCCGACCCGCATCCGGCGCTGGATTTTCATTTTCTCCACCGCCTGATGGATGATCTCCTTGGTTTCCCGGGGATGCTTGACGTTTTTCAGCTCCAGCACCGGGCAGGAGCGGTCCGAGGACTGAATCGTAATGGTGCCCACGCCAAAAGCCCGCTGTCCCAGAGTGATCCGCATGGACAAATCCCGAATGCGGTACAGCAGAATTTCCTCACACTGGGTGGTCAGCAGCCCTGTTTCCACAAATATCCGGTCCTCGCTGAGGGCATAGCGGGTGAAGGACAGGGGCATCCCCAGTCTTCTCCGCCGGTCACTCCACAGATATTCCATTTTCGCCATGTTCCGTTCCTCCCATATACGCTTTGTTTGATTTCAAGTTCTGAAGCATCTGCCACAGCAGATACAAAATCAGCACGCCATAGATGGCAGCCACCAGCCGCAGCGACAGAATTGGTGCGCCGCCGAACAAGTATTGACTGTATACCAAAAATCCGCCGGTCATCAGGATCCCCGGCACCGCAATTTTTCTGGGGTACATTGCTCCATACACCAGAGAAAGCAGCTCCGCAAAATAAAAATACCGCTCATGCATTTTGGGCAGCAGCCAGGGAATGGTCAGAGAAAACACAAGTCCCAGCAGCACAAGCCCCCGGTCATCCAGCCGATCCCAGTACCGCAGCGCTGCCAGCAGCAGCATCAGGCTCAGGCTCATGGCAAGGAGCACCGGTGCCCCTGCCAATGCATCAAAATAACCGTTGTCAATGAGGCTCCAGAACGAGGGCGCATTGAGACTGAGATAGGGATACGCCTGGGTCTGGCTGAAATAGATGGAAAACGTATCGAAAAAGCTCCGTCCCGCCAAAAGCGCAGGCACGCTGATTCCCACAAAGCCAGCCGGGAACACCCAAACGTCCTTCAGCAGAATCCGTCCCACGCACAGCAGCACCACCGCCATGGGCAGCAGGAACACCGCCTGGAGCTTAAAGCTCAGGCTCAGGGCAAACAGCAGCCAGCAGATTTTCGAGCGTTTTTGCAGCCCCGCATACAGCGCCCAGAGTCCCAGCGCGCCATACACGCTGTCACACTGTCCCCAATAGCCGCTGTTGAGCCAGGTAGTGGGGCAAAACAGCGCCGCAAGGAATGCCAGCAACACCGCGCCGTCCTTTTTCGTCACATATCGCACCAGCGCCGCCACCGCCAGTGCCGATGCCGCATCTGCCAGTATGGAAAACAGCTTGATTCCATAGAGATCCCGTATGGGCAGCCGGGAAATCACCAGCAGCAGATAGAGATAGGGCATATTATAGTTGCCAATGGGGGTGGAGAGCGCCTGACGAACGGTCATGCCCCGCATTGCCGCAACCCACCGGTTCAGGAACGAAGTATAATCCGCCGACTCGTGGTTCAGCAGCGCCACCCGTAAGCAAAGCCCCAGGTACAGGAGCAGCAGCGCAAGCAGCAGGTTTTCTTTTCTCTGAAAAAAAGAGAACCGTACCATAACATAGCCTGCGGCCATCCAGATGACAGCACAGCTAAGCAGCGCAAGCAGGATTCCCATTGGCGTTGCCTTCAGGCTGCTTATCACCATCGCCGTGCTCAGTACCGCGCCCGCCGCACCTGCCAGCAGGGAAATCCCCATGCTCAGCGTTCCCTGGCTCTGTTTCATCTACACTCGACCCCCGTTGTTTTCTTTCTCTCCCGGCGCCCGGAAATCACCTTGCCAGCCACCAGACCAATCAGCGCCGCAGGCATGAGAGACGCCGCCCACATACCAATCCAATACCAGAAGCCGATCCGGCTGCCTTCCAGAAGAACGCCCAGCACATAGACAGCGGCACAGGTCAGGCAGGAGATCACCACATTTTTTTCGCTCCCATCCCCAGCCCAGCCACAGTCCCAGGAGGAACGCAAGCACAAAGCCAACTTTCAGCGTGAAATCATCCCAACACAGCAGCGGAAGCAGCCGATATACGATACTTTCAACCATTCTTCTTTCCTCCGATTCAGATTTCCATCATTATACATCATTCCGGCACTTCTGGCAATCCTTTTTCTGTGAATGCGCAAAACGCCGCCCTCAAATACGGGCGGCGTAAATTGCAAATTGAGCGATCACAAACTAAGCACAGCGCCCTTATCCGCAGAGGTGACCATCTTGGCATAGCGGGCAAGATAGCCGGTTTTGACCTTGGGCTCAGGCATCACAAGGTTCTTCTTACGCTCTGCCAGAACGTCCTCGGGAACCTCCAGGGTAATCTTGTGGTTGGGGATATCAATGGAGATGAGATCTCCCTCCTCCACCAGACCGATGGTACCGCCGGAAGCAGCCTCGGGGGACACATGACCGATGGCAGCGCCGCGGGTTGCGCCGGAGAATCGGCCGTCGGTAATCAGCGCCACGCTCTCGCCCAGACCCATGCCGCAGATGGCAGAGGTGGGATTCAGCATCTCACGCATGCCGGGTCCGCCCTTGGGTCCCTCATAGCGGATCACCACCACGTCGCCGGGCTTAATGCCGCCGGCCTAAATCACCG
>CAJKNS010000193.1 GCA_905201305.1 uncultured Eubacteriales bacterium | reverse complement strand
AGAAAATGCCGCCAGCCGCTTCGGAAATCTGAAGCCGGCCATCGCCGATCTGACGGAAGTACTCGCCAAAGAACTCACCGTAGCCCACGCCGAAAATCGTCAGTGCAAGACCGGTTACGTTCTGATTGGTCCGCAGGGTAATGGTCAGGAATGCATACAAAAGGCTGCCCAGCGCCGCTGCCGCAAAGGCTGCCACAAACGCAAGAATGACTGCCACCATGGGCACCGCGCCCTCGCCCGCAGCCCGCTCATACAGGAATGCCGCAATTAAGCCGGAGGAGCCGCCCATATAAATGAGTCCCTCCACGCCCAGGTTCATATTGCCGGATTTCTCCGTCAGAATTTCGCCCAGCGTACCATACATCAGCGTTGTGCCCATCAGGACGGCAGCCACAAAGAAATTGATGATAAAAGTCACGATGCAGCCTCCTTCCCGGCGGATGCGCTATGATTCTTTTTCCGGAAAATCATCCGATAGCGAATAAAGAACTCACTGGAGAGCATGCAGAACAGGATCAGACCCGTCAGCATATCGCTCATGGACTCCGGCAGCGCATTATGGGTCAGGGTATTGATGGTGGAAGCGCCCTTGGTGAGCACCGCCAGCAGCAGAGAAATAAAGATCATGCCAATGGGATTCAGCGCCGCCAACCAGGCAACGGTAATGCCGGTAAAGCCAACGCCGCCAGCCACAGAATCGGACAGGGTATAGTTGATGCCGGACACCACAATAAAGCCCACAATGCCGGCAATGGCGCCGGAGACGAACATGGTGCGCATAATCACCTTGCCCACCTCAATGCCCGCATACCGTGCAGTTGCTTCACTTTCGCCCACCACAGCAATCTGATAGCCGTGCTTGGTGAACCGCAGATAGCAATACATGAAGATAACCAGCGCCAGGATGATAAATCCGCCGGCAGTAATGCCCCACACGTTGGGAAGCCGCGCCGCCGTGCCAAAGCGCTCGATCATCTGGGTGCCCTTGGGGGATTTCTCCCAGGGACCGCCCTGAAGATATTTTACAATGCCAATGGCAATATAGTTGAGCATCAGGGTAAACAGCGTCTCGTTGGTGCCCCACTTTGCCCGGAATGCTGCGGGAAGCAGTCCCCACAGTCCGCCGCCAATGGCAGCTGCAATGCACATCACCGGAAGCAGCACCCAGGAGGGCCATACGTTCTGGAAGTTCAGGGCAAAGAATGTGGCAAAAATACCGCCAACGGTAATCTGCCCCTCTACGCCGATGTTCCAGAACTTCATCTTAAATGCCGGTGCAATGGCAAGCGCCGCACCCAGCAGAGGAATCATAATTTTAATGGTCTGCTGAATGTTCAGGCTGCTGCCCAATGCGCCGCCGATCATAGCGGAATAGACGGAAACCGGGTTAAAGCCAACGGCAAGAATCAGTCCGCCAAACAAAATCAGCGCCACAAAAATCGAGGCAATCCGAATCGCCCATGCCTTTGCCGTGCTGATGTCATCCCGCTTGGCAAGGCGAATCAGAGGTTCTTTTTTATTCATGCTTCTGTTTCCCCTCCCAGCTTTGTCATCATCATGCCAACCTGATCCTTGGTGGCAGTGCGTCCGTCCAGCACGCCGCTGACCTTGCCGCCGCAGAGCACCAGAATCCGGTCACACAGCTCCAGCAATACGTCCAAATCCTCGCCCACATAAATCACCGCAACGCCCTTTGCCTTCTGCTCGTTGAGCAAATGGTAAATGGTATAAGAGGTGTTGATATCCAGTCCGCGGACCGCATAAGCCGTCATCAGCAGCTTGGGATTGGAGGCAATCTCACGTCCCACCAGCACCTTCTGAACATTGCCGCCGGACATCCGGCGAACGGGAGTCTGGAGGCTGGGGGTCACCACCTCCAGCTCGTCCATTACCTTCTGCGCCAGCTGCTCCGGTCCCTTCCGGTCTGCCAGACCGAATTTGCCGCGCTTAAAGGAGCGGAGCATCATATTGCCTGCCATGTCCATGTTGCCAACCAGACCCATGCCCAGACGATCCTCCGGTACAAAGGACAGCCGGACGCCCAGATTGCGGATTTCCATGGCGGATTTCCCCACCAACTCCTGAGGACCGTTTTCCTCATAATAGAGGATGGAGCCTTCCTCCATCTTCTGAAGCCCGGCTTTCGCCTCCAGCAGCTCCTTCTGACCGCAGCCCGAAATGCCTGCAATGCCAAGGATTTCGCCGCTGTAGGCTTCAAAGCTCACGTGGTCCAGCTTGGCAAGATGGTTTTCGTCCAAAACCGTCAGGTTTTTGACCTCCAGACGCTTCACCGGATTTACCGGCTCCGGTCTGTCAATGTTCAGCGCCGTTGCCTGACCCACCATCATGTCGGTGAGAGACTGGGCGGTAGCGTCTTTGGTTTCCACAGTGCCAATGTACTGTCCCTTTCGCAGCACTGCCACCCGATCCGACAGCTCCAATACCTCCTGGAGCTTATGGGTGATGATGATAATCGCCTTGCCGTCGGCGCGCATGGCACGGAGCACGTCAAAGAGCTTCTCCGTCTCCTGAGGGGTCAGCACCGCAGTAGGCTCGTCCAAAATCAGAATATCTGCTCCGCGATACAGCACCTTGATGATTTCCACGGTCTGCTTTTCGGAGACGCTCATGTCATAAATCTTCTTATCCGGGTCGATATCAAAGCCATACCGCTCGCTGATTTCCCGCACCCGGGCATTGATGGCTTTCCGGTCAAACTTTCCGGACTCCCGCAATCCCAGCACAATGTTTTCTCCGGCACTGAGCACGTCCACCAGCTTGAAGTGCTGATGAATCATGCCGATTCCCAGCGCAATGGAATCCTTGGGAGAACGGATGGTAACTTCCTTTCCGTTGACCTGGATGGTTCCCTCGTCCGGGAAATAGATGCCGGAGAGCATGTTCATCAGGGTAGTCTTGCCGCTGCCGTTTTCTCCAAGCAGCGACAGAATCTCGCCCCGACATACCTCCAGGCTCACGTCCTGATTGGCAATCACAGAGCCGAATTTCTTTGTGATATGCTCCAGACGGATGGCAACTTCCTTTTCCAAATGCCTCATCCTTTCATTGGGCACAGCCTCGACACTGTGCGAACTGTAAAGAGTGAATGGTGTGCGGTGAACAAACAACCCGCTCTGCACCGGCTGGGGTGAAACGCCGGTTTTCTGTTCACTGCACGCCAGAAACAAAAAAACGGCACGTCACAGGCGGGGCCGGAAAAGCTCCGGCTCCGCCTGTACATGCAGAATATTAGTTGCCCTTAACGGTGATGATGTCGTCGATGACATAGCTGAAGGAAGGAGCAGACTGGGTAGCATTCTCGTCATAGCCGTCCTTCAGGTCGATGGTCTCGCCATCAGAGTTGGTCGCGGTGTAGGGACCCTTGAACACGTCGGTCGCCTTCAGGGTGCCGTCCTTGAACTGACCCTCAACCTCGTCCATCTTCTCCTGGGTGCCCTCAGCAGCAATGGCAGTGTTCAGCTCGGTCATAGCAACCCAGCCCTTGTCAAAGCCGGCATGGTCGTCAACAGGAATCTCGGTGCCGTCCATCACGGACTGTACTGCTGCAACCTCGTAAGGAGCATAGTCCTGACGGGAGGAGATCAGGCAGGTGTTGGGAGCAACATCGGTCATATCCTGGTTGTAGGAAACGCAGTAGACCTCTTCGCCCTTGGCATGCGCATCCTCGCAAGCCTTTGCAGGACCCTCGGTGTCGGAGTGCTGAGAAATGATAACGCAGCCGTCCTCGATCAGAGCGGTAGCCATGGTCTTCTCGGTGTCGAAGTCGCCCCAGGTGTTGGCGTACTGAACCTCCATGGTAGCCTCAGGAACGATGGAGCGAACGCCCATCAGGAATGCGGTGTAGCCGGAAATAACCTCAGCATAAGCAAATGCGGCAACATAGCCGATCTTTGCCTGGTCAGCGGTAATGGTACCGTTGTCGATCATCTCCTGGAGCTTCATGCCTGCAACGATACCGGCAATGTAGCGGCCCTGATAGATCTCGCCCATGTAGTTATGATAGTTGGAAACAACAGGCTCCTGCGCAGCGTCAGAGCAGGTGGCCTGGCAGAACTGTACATTGGGATACTCGGAAGCAAGCTCCTTGACCACAGCGCCGTAGCCGAAGGAGGTGGTGAAGATGATACCGCAGCCGGCGTCGCACAGCTCACGGACGGGATCCTCTACAGCATCCTCTGCCACATTGTACTTAGAGATGCACTCAACCTTGTCGCCATAGGTGTCGGCGATTGCCTTTTCAGCAGCGATGAAGTTGGCGGTGTAAGCCTCGGTCTCATCGCCGATGTAAACAAAGCCCACCTTCAGGACGTCGCCAGCGGCAGCAGTCTCAGCGGTGGAACCAGCCTCGGCAGCGGCAGTGGAGCCAGCCTCGGTTGCGGTGGATGCAGCAGCGTCCTGAGTGGAGCCGCCGACGGATTGACCGCAGGCGCACAGACCCAGCACCATAGCAGCAGCCAGGAGCAGTGCAAAGATTCTCTTCTGCATGTTTTATTCCTCCAAACATGATAATTCTCGCCGGATTTCCGGCATAACAAACAATAGCTACTTACCCCACTGGACTTGATTGTTTCCCATGGACTATAGCAGCTAACAAGGTTATTTTACAGGAAATTTAAAGCGCGGGCAATAGCAGTCATGAAAAATTTCGACCTATTTTTCCATGAAAATTTGTCATTTTTCACACATCTTCCAATTCTCCTCCGGCAAAAAACTGGGCAAAGGGCAAAAGAGCGTTGAAATCCCATACAATTTCTAGTATGATGGTGGTAAAAGGAGGCGGTACCATGGCGCAGACGGAAGACTTCATTTCCCAGCTTCAAGCCGAAAATCGGCAGCTGCGGCAGCAGTTGGAGGAAAG
>CAJKNS010000192.1 GCA_905201305.1 uncultured Eubacteriales bacterium | reverse complement strand
AACCTTGAAATACACAAAGTATTCCTGCGGTTTTCCACCTTTTTCTGACGAAAATTCTCTCGCCAGAATCTCTCGCCGATTTGTGCGGTATTGCCACAAAACGGGACAATACCAGTCCCGGAGCACAGAAAAAGGAGAAATGCAAGATGAAACGATTTTGGTCATTGGCGCTGGCGGCAGCGATGCTGCTGGGGCTTCTGGCGGGCTGCGGAGATGCTGCATCGTCTCAGCCTGCGGTAGATTCGGAACAGACTTCCGTGGCGACTGCGGCACCGGAACAGCCTGAAACAGAAATGGCGCAGCCGGAACCCACAGAGAGCGCAGTGGAATCCACCCTGGAAGACGATTGGGACCCCAGCCTGCCCTATGGCAACGGCAAGGAGGAGGATTGGGATCCTGAAGCCATTGTGGCGGAGGTAGATACCAGCGCCAACCCCATTCAGTTCCCGCTGGAGGAGCAGGAGGAGCTGTCCGTCTGGATGAGCATTCCGGACATGCTGCCCCAGGACCTGCCCGAGGGTATGGCAGCCCATCGTACCTTTATGGCGATGGAGGAGCTGACCAACGTGAAGCTGGACTGGACGGAGGTTACCACAACGCTGGCGGCAACCCAGTTCCAGCTGATGATTGCAGGCGGCGACTACACCGACATGATCTTTAACGCCTCGTCTATGTACAACACCGGTCTGTCCGGCGCCGTGGAGGATGACGTATTCCTGCCCCTCAATGACTATATTGAGGAGTATGCGCCCCGCTATTATGCCCTTGCAACCTATAACGAGGACAACTACCGGGCATGCACCACCACGCAGGGGGATTTTGTGGCATTCCTGGGCTTTGCGGATAAGAAGAGCTATGTGGACACCGGCTTTGTAATTCGTCAGGACTTCCTGGATCAGGTGAACATGGACCTGCCGGAAACCTATGACGAGTATCATGATGTTTTGACCGCGTTTAAAAATGATCTGGGCGTGTCGGAGCCGCTGTATCTGCCGGCATCCGTGACGTTCAGCAATGAGTATTTGGTGGGCGGCTATGGCATTGCCGGCAAGCTGTTCTCCATGCCCATGAACTCCGACCCCTGGTATCAGGTGGACGGCGAGGTGCGTTATGGCATCACCCAGCCGGAGTATAAGGAATACCTGACCATGATGCACCAGTGGTACACCGAGGGACTGGTAAATCCCGACTTTGTGTCCCTCAATGCCCGGGACTGTGAAATTGAAAAGGTTATCACCGATGATATCGGCGTATTCCTGCTGGAGGGCATGGCATTTACCACGCTGGACAGCTATGACAAGGAAAATCCCAACTGGGACGTAACCCCCTTGAAGGAGCCTGTGCTGGAGAAGAATGAAATCGTCCATTTTGCACCGGAGCAGTCGCTGGTATCCGGCGGCGGCATCGTCCTGACGACTGCGTGCCGGGATATTCCGCTGGCGGTGGCATGGAACGATATGTGGCTGTGCCATGATGCGGTGATGGCTGCCAACTATGGTCTGGAAGGGGAGAGCTACACCATGGAAAATGGTGAGCCCCGCTATACCGAGCTGGCGCTGACCGGGCGGAATCTCCAGGTGATGTACACCAACTCCAATGTTGGCAGCATCACCTATCGGGATGCCCAGACCTATACCTATTCCGATCTGCGGGTGGAGTGCTACGAAACCTGGTCCGAGACCCGTGACAGCCTCTACACCTATCCCGCCAATGCGGTGATGACCCAGGAGGAGAACGAGGAGTATGCCCGGATCAATGCGGACATCCACACCTATGCAGAGGAGAATATCACCAAGTTCGTCACCGGTGAGCAGGATATGTCCGAATTCGACGCCTTTGTGGAGAATCTCAAGTCCATGAATCTCAATCAGGTCACTGCCATCAAGCAGGCGGCGCTGGATCGCTATTACGGCGCATAATCACAGACAAATGGGCACTGCGGAGAAATGCTCGGCAGTGCCCATCCTTCATGACGGAGAATTCTTCGTTTGTATTTTGCGAATACTTGTGCTATCATAGCCTTACATCAATAGAAAGGACGTAGGTTCTATGGAGTTTGATTTTACGACCCTGAATACCGGCGGCGGTGTTCATCCCTTTGTAGCGGAGCAGGGGGTAACGGATCCGAAGATTATCAGCTTTTCTGTGGCAGAGATGCGGCTGAATCTTGCCCCTGCCATTACCCAGGGGATGCATCGCTGCGTTGATATCGGCTGCTTTGGCTATGCGCCTCCGGAAAAGGAGCGCTATGATAAAGCTGTTGTCCAGTGGATGAAGCAGCGGCACAGCTGGGATGTGGATATGTCTCAGTGCACCCAGACCACCGGCGTGGTCACTGCAATGGGCATTGCCATTCGTGCGCTGACCCAGCCCGGCGACGGCGTGATCGTCCAGACGCCTGTTTATCCGCCCTTCTCCAATTCCATCAAAAACAACGGTCGCACGCTGATTGAGAATCCCCTGAAATGTGAAAACGGTGTGTATACCATGGACTTTGAGGACCTGGACAAAAAGGCGGCGGGGGCAAAAATGCTGATGCTGTGCTCCCCGCACAATCCCGTTGGCAGAGTATGGACCAGAGATGAGCTGAAAACCCTGGGCGAAATTTGCCGGAAGCACAACCTCTATGTGCTCTCCGATGAAATCCATTTTGACCTGGATTATGACCACCGGCATACGGTATTTACGCTGGCGGCGCCGGAGCTGGCAGACCGCAGCATCATCTGCACCGCGCCCAGCAAGACCTTTAATCTGGCGGGCAATGCCCTCAGCAATATCTTTATTCCCAATCCGGAGGTTCGGGAGAAGTTTGTGGCGGATCAGAGCCTGCATTGCGGGCATTTCCTGGGCACCTTTGCCTATGCTGCCACCACCGCAGCCTATGAGGGCGGCGGTGAATGGCTGGATGCGCTGCTGGTGCATCTCCGGCACAACCGTCAGGTACTGAAGGAGCGGCTGACGGCGCTGATTCCCGGCGCAGTCTTCTCACCCCTGGAGGGTACCTATCTCCAGTGGATTGATTTGAAGTGCTTGGGACTTCCTCAGGAGCAGCTGATGAAGAAGCTGTCGGACGCAAAGGTATTTGTCAACGACGGCGCAACCTTTGGCACCGGCGGTGATGGACATATTCGCTTCAACCTCGCCTGCCCCACCAGCGCCATTGAAGAGGCAATGGACCGGCTGGCAAATTCATAAGCATTCCAGAATAGACAAAACTCCCCTGAACGTGCTGTTCAGGGGAGTCGTTTTATGTTTCGTCGTTTTTTACTTCAATGGGCTTTGCATCACGGTTGGCATCGTAAATCATCCGCAGACCGTCCATGGTGAGCATGGCGTCCACAATGTTGATTTTATCGGTCTGCTGGGCAATCATTCGGGAAAGACCGCCGGTGGCAATGACCTTGATGCCCTCACAGTTCATTTCCTCCATCACCTGACGAATCAGGTATTCCATATTGCCCACATAGCCGGCAACAACGCCCGCCTGAATCTGCTCTACCGTGTTTCGACCCAATACGGTCTGGGGCATTTGCAGTTCCACCCGGGGCAGCATGGCGGTTCTGGATACCAGTGCGTCCAGGCTGACCTGTAAGCCGGGTCCAATGGTGCCGCCCATGTATACGCCGTCCGGACCCACTGCGTCGATGGTGGTGGCAGTGCCGAAATCCAGAATCACAAAGGGTCCGCCGTATTTCTCCAGTGCGGCAATGCAGTTGATGGCACGGTCTGCACCCAGCCGCCCGGTTTCGTAGCAACGGGGGGCGAATTTCAGTCCGGCGTCCACATCGGTGCCTACCACCAGGGGCTCCACACCGAAGTATTTGATGATGGCGCTGGTAACGGAATACATCACCTGGGGCACCACGGAGCCAATGATGCAGGCTTTTAAATCCTCTGCGCGGTAGCCAAACCGCTCAAAGTAGGATACCACCATAATGCCAACCTCGTCAGAGGTGGCGGTGGAGTTGGTGGAGAGCCGGAAGGAGCCCAGCATCTCCTCTCCCTTATAAATTCCAAATACCATGTTGGTATTGCCGATGTCAATGGTAAGCAGCATCGTAACGTTCCTTTCCGTCCTGATGCGCCAGGCGGCACTGAATGCCATCCTGGTTCAGGGTAATGATTCCATAGCTTCCGTTTTTGGCAGCGCCGGGGTTCATGACCCAGAGCGGACCTTCCTGAAAGCATTCGGCGTGATGGGTGTGTCCAAACAGAAGAATATCTGCCTGCTGCTCTCTGGCAGCGTAGATGACGCGGATATAGCCGGACTTCACGCCGTATTGATGCCCGTGGGTCATCATAATAGGTACATGCTCCAGCGTGAGGAGTTTTGTAAGCGGACCTTCTGCGCCGTAGTCACAGTTTCCCGGTACGTGCTCCATGGGAATCTCCGGAAAGCGGGACTGCAATGCAAGAAAATCCTCCACACAGTCGCCAAGATGGAGCACATAATCCGGCTGATGGAATGAGACGGCGGCTTCCATGGCTTGCATCGTACCATGGGAGTCCGAAAAAACCAATAGCAACATGTAATTAGTTCACCCCGAGTAAGCTCCTGCATACAATGGGATAGCAGCATTGTGTAGACCCACATGCAGAAGGAGGTAGTTCCATGCAGAATAATCAGGATGCTGCCCGGACCATTCGGGCGCTGATGAATACACCAGATGGAAAACGGTTGATGACACTTTTGGGATCCGATGGCGGAAAAGCGCTTCGTGCCGCAGCCAATGCCATGCAGCAGGGAAACGAGGCTAAGGCACAGGAAAGTATGGCGCCGCTGCTGAATAATCAGGAGGTGCAGGCGCTTCTGACGTCTCTGAACCGGAAAATGAACCATGGATGACTTTAGCAGTGCCATCAATGGGTTCCTGTCTCAGCCCGGTGCGATGGAACAG